>NZ_KB899423.1 GCF_000378205.1 Sediminispirochaeta bajacaliforniensis DSM 16054
CAGAACAGGCTGCATTGTTTTTCCAGCTCATCAACACCCGGTATGAACGTGGATCTATCATCCTCACTTCAAATAAAACTTTTGGCAAGTGGGGTGAGATTATGGCTGATGATGCAGTCGCCACTGCAACTCTGGATAGGCTCTTGCATCATTCCCATGTGGTGAGCCTTAAAGGCGATTCGTATCGTATGAAAGACAGAATGAAGATTGGAGCCGTTGGCTTCTAAAGATTTTTGCCGGAACTCTGCAATTTAACTCCGATGAAAAACTGCAATTTCATTCCGGTGTTGACAGTGTACATTAGCGTAGTCTCTTCCAGGCACTGCTGATATAGTTTGGATGAACCTCCTATTCCTCGGCCAATTCCTGTAGGGGTCATAGCAATACACTCCTTTTTTCTTTGTTCATTTGGAGCCTCTGCTATTTCCCGTTTCCTATACAGATGGTGTTTCTGAAGCGCTTACGTTCTTATGTCTGTTTATCTCACTACCTAAACCACATTTTGAGGTAGTCCTGGCAATTATGTAGTTTAAACTCCGTAATTCGATACTCCTGAATCCCCGCTTTTACAAGAGGATCACCATCGCAGAACTTTTCAATATCATCGCATTTAACAACGATAATGCCGCCGCCTATTTCTGCTTTGGGGCCTGATACAAGGATTGAGCCATCATCGAACCCAGATTTTAAATACTCAAGATGTGCGTCAATTGCTTTTTGCAGCTCACTTTTTTCAGGGAGGTCTTTTGCAAACGTTCCTTCCAATACATAATATTTCATGTCCTTTCTCCTTCTCCATTTTGCTTGTTTTTTCCACAACAAGACAAGCAAGTATGAATTCTAATGATTTTTGGCAATAGAAATTGGAATCCTGATGAAACTTATCATAAGTGCGATTGACAGTATCATCGCAAAATGGAATGGCATTTGCAGGCCTTGTAAATGAAAGAGTGATCGAACACCATCAATAAAAATGGGGGATGAAAATTGCCCCAAATACAGCATCGCGCTCATAATTGCCATTGCAGAAGTCATTTTTTCCTTATCAACATGTAAGGCTATTTGGGCATTTAATAGTGGTACCATTATGCCCAAACCAACGCCAAGGGAAAACAGACCGAAAATAATCGTAATAACATGATTCATAGAACTCAAGCCTAAAAGGCCCAAGGCCAACATTCCAGATGCAAAATATTTCGTATACCTACCAACATTTTTTACAATAGAGTACAGTGCCAATCCGATTATAAAAGAAGTGATATTTTGTACCGACATAAGTAGTCCGATGAACGAGGTGGGAACCAGATTCTCTTTTGTTACAATTATCGAGAAATTGGACGGTACAGTGTAAAATATGACCATGGTTATAAACATGGCGAAAACATAAGGTGCTATTTTGCGAATACTTTTTATATCAATGCTGCTTTTTGTCTTGCCCATCTTCGATTTCGGTAGAATCCAAATTACCAGAATCACAACAAACAGCCCGAGAAGGTAGATGGCGAAACTGTACCGCCAATTCAATGAAACCAGATATCCCGAAAGCACCGTGGCCATGATTCCTCCAAGGTTGTTCATGGCCGAAGAATAGCCCATCAATTTCGATTGCTCATTTTTATCAAAAAAGTATGCGATCAACCCGGTCGACAAGGGCATAATCAGCCCTACGCCTATCCCCAAAATGCTTCTAAATGCCAAAAGTAAATAGATGTTATTTACAAAGCCTGCCCCACATCCACCGATAAGATAAAGGAACAGACCGCTGATGGCGATTGTTTTTGATGACAGCCTGCTCGATATTAAACTGAAAAGCAGCGATGTAAAAATGATAAATAGTGCTGGCAAAGTTATAATCAGTTTAATCAGTAGAGGATCTACTTTGCTGAAATAGTTTGCTATCTCACCTAATGCGGGTGCCACAGCAGCGCCTGACATTACCGTAACCAATGACAGCGATAGTATAGTAATTTTAAGTTTTCTCATCTTATTTCCCCTGCGTTACTTTTAACGCGTTATGTGACATTACCGTGAGCTTTTGAATGATAGAATCTCTTTCCGCATCATTCATGCCTTCGCCGATAATATCCGTCCAGTTTTTAAGTACTTTAAGAATGATCGGTTGTATCTCAATCCCTTTCTTTGTCAGCCGGATATTATAGGATCGTTTATCGATCTGGCTTTTTTCTCTAATGATATATCCTTTGTTTTCAAGGTTTTTCATTACTCTAGTTGTAAGAGCGTCGTCAATGATAATCATATCGGACAAGTGCTTTTGATTAATCCCATCGCCTTCAGCGCCAAGATTGACCAGATAGATATACTCCGAGGAACTTAAGCCATATGGTTTTAATTCCCTATTAAGATAAATCTGTGCTTGCCTGTGAAGAATGGAAATCCATTTACCAATGCTTTTTATTTCCTGTCGATCCAAGGATACCTACTCCTTTTTATTTGACATATCAAGTAAATTGTAAAAAAAATTACCTGATATGTCAACCATATGCAAAACATTCTACACTACATCTAAAGTTTCAGCTAATCGATACATAATGGGCGAAGTGCTTTTTCTATATACCTTTTTGCTGGTTATGTTGACCAATTGTCTATTTCCAGCTCTTTACTCGCTACAAGAATTACATTTTACTTTTTTCATGCCTCGTTATGCTGTAAATAAAAGGATCTGCATCGATCGCCTATCATTTGATGACAAGACACCGCAGTGTATCATAGAGTTTGATAGTGATCATCTTCCCCGTACAAAAAAGCTCTAGGGGGAAACCTCACCGACGGTATCATCGCGAAAATGGATTACAACCTCTTCACGGCTTCTTTTATGCCGCACCTTCAAATAGAGGGTCCTCGAATCGCGGTCGTAATACCAGCCGCCGGCATCGTAATATTGAAACTGTCTGGTACCGTTCCATCTGATACCATACAACTCGATATAAGCAAACGGAGGCACGTTCTTAATCACCATATGATGGGTGGAGCCCGTCGGGAAAGAAAAGCTGATGGTATAGGCGTCCTGTGACCGACTGGCCGAAATGCTTTGTGCAACGGTCCAGAGTGCGACATCGGAACCCAATTCCTTATAAAGAAAGGTATGCCTGGGATAATAGCGGTTCTCCGCAAGAAGCGAATAGACCATTTCGGGAAGCAAATAGCCCTCTTTCCGCTCTTTTTCGTTATTTCGTAAGGGACTCAGTGTCGCAGGCAACACGCCGTTCTCATCCGAAAGGGAAAGGACCGAAACCACCATTGTTCGACCCAGCTCTTCGAAGAGCGCTCGATTTTCCCCCCTGCCGATCTCCTGTAGGTAGTAGCCCGCTTTCAATGTAGCCTTCACATCAACCTTGTCGTTATCGAAAAGAAAGAGACCGTCATCCGCACGCCCCAGCCGCGGCAGTAATAGAGAATCTATCAGCCCATAAAGCTCTTCGTATCCGGGAAACCGTTCCGGATAAAGATTGCCCACATCAACATAGACCTCCACCATACCCGCCAGCTGAAGCGCAGTCATCTTTTTCCCCTCGAAGGCATCTGTTTTAAAGCACTCGGAAACCGCCCGCAGCAGTGCTTTATCACCGGAAAAGAGTAGATACTCGGCAAGATGATCAACCTCGGAAAAGAGTGCCGGGTTGGAACTGCGTGCATAATTTCTTAATTTTGTATTGATAGTCGAGGCCTCTGCAGACCTCGCCTCATCCGTCATGACAAGGGATCCCACATAAGGGGCCGAAAGGTAGGTGACATTCTCTTTATGACGAGTGCTGATACCCTTTATCGCATTCAGATCAACAGTATCTCTGCGACGAAAGCCTTCGGCAACCATGCCAACCAAAGCAGACTCCTGAAACTGTCGACCGCCGTCAGGGCTGCTCCAGGTATCGCTTCCCGGATTGTATCGTCCGCTCTTCCAGCCCACATAGGCCTTTTCAAGATAATCACGTAGGTTTTTTTCATAGTTGTCTCTGGAAACCGAAGGATTTCCCTGAAAAAACCAATAACGAACTGGATTTTCTCCTGGATTTTGGAAAAAACTAAGACGGCTTCCCTCGCCCTCAAAGCTGATGGTACCATCCTCGGCAATATCACTTTGCTGCAAATTAATGAGCACCGAACCCTGCTCCCGATCAAGAAGCCTTGCGGGAAGAAAATCCAGCGAAGAAAGAGTCCAATCGCTTTCCGGGGTAATAAGAACACGACTAACACCACTCTCTTTCGGGAAAAGGGTCTGAATCATAAGGAGCTGATCACCATTTTCCCGGAGAGATGAACTGATTTCCAGGGTAACTCCCTCTTTGTACTCAACACGAATTTTTTGTTGTTCACCAATAACGTCGGCAAGGGTGAGGGCTTTTGGTTCCGACGCATCACCGATGTAACCGAACACCTGGCTGTCGAGATCGATGGTGCTGCCGAAAAGTTTCAACGTGGCAGATACCCCTCCGCCACTTCTGGTGCCCGATACCGCGGCCTGAGATACCTGATAACTGAACCCCTGTCGGGCCCCGGAGGTTTCAAGATGAATAAAGGCTCCGGTGAGCAGAAGATAGATCACCGGTATAAGGTAGTAGTGAAATCCCAGCTTTGTCTTCATTTCAGATGATTGTATCAATGAGGCCCGCCCTGTTCAACCTTGTCTTAAACACCCCGCGGCGGGTATAGTACGAGGAATGAAACCGATAATCCGAATGATGGAGGCGGCCCTTGCCGCCATCGCGATGTTGCTCCTTTTTTCTCTCTTGATCACTGCTTGTGCAGGCACGAAAGAGGCGGAAAAAACGGTCCAACCTGAGGTGGAGATTCCTCCTTACGAAAGTATCAGCTCCCTCCTCGCAGCAGGAAAGCCCGAAGAGGCCTTGGAAGCCTTTGAAAAAGCCTATGCCGATGATCCCGATTCATTTGAAACTGCGTTGCTCCGCTCAGGGCTTTTAGTAAGTATCGGTAAAACCGATGAGGCAAAAGAGGCCCTGAAGACGGCTCTCGAAAAAGAACCTGATAACCCCGATGCTCTATTCACCGGTGCCTTGATTGCCGGACTTGACGGTGAGCGAAGCCAGGAGAAAGCATTGCTGGAATCCGTTGTGGAAAAGGCGCCCGACCATGGCAGAGCCCTTGCCGCCCTGGGTGAGTTGTACATGGAGGATAAGGAATACGATAAGGCTGAAGACTCCTTTGAAAAAAGTATCGAAGCGGAACCGGATAATTTCGTTGCACGGGCAGGCTACGGAAACCTGCTACTGAGGCAGAAAAAATATGAAGAGTCCGTCGAACAGCTCAACAAGGCGGTAGAGGAGTTTCCCGATTACCCCTTTTCCTATGTGGACAGAGGCAAGGCAAAGGCGGGCCTGGGAGATACACAGGATGCAGTCACCGATCTAAGCAAGGCGATAGAACTCGATCCCGAACACTACTGGCATTATATCGATCGGGGTAAACTTTATTTGTATCAAGGCGACATAGAAAAGGCTGAAGCAGATTTCACCTCTGCAAAGAAGATCGATCCCGATTACTTTCTCTCCTACGTCTACCTCGCAGGGATCAACAGCGACAAGAAAAATTGGTCCGGAGCCCTTGCCGACTACAAGGCCACGATGGAACGGCGGCCCGATTACTACTACGCCTACGAACCGGCAGCCACGGCGGCTTTTCTTTCGGAGGATTATGCCTGGGCCGCAGAAATGTATCAGAAAGCCTACGAAAACGAGCCTGATGAACACGGCTACGCCCTTATGCATGGAATCAGTTTGTTTGAGGCGGGAAAAGAGCAAGCAGCACAAGCATATTTTAGAGAAAAGATGGGAACGCTGCCCCGGGATACCTATTACTATGATATTGCACGGACTTTTGTCGAACGGGGATATGACGGCTATCTTGTTTCAAAGTTGAATCTGGAAAAGCAAATGCCCTTGAAAATCAGGGCCTATTTCTACCTTGGCCTCTTCTACCGTTGGGCCGGAAGCGATACCCTGGCAAACCGTTACCTCGGAGAGGTCAGGGACAATGCTCTCTTCGGAATGTTCGAAACCGAAATTGCCGAAAATCTGCTTGAAAAGGAAGGACCTTCTGAAGATGCAAAGAATTGACGAAAGCGACACCATTACGCGCTTACAGTTTGAAGGGAGAGAGATCATCCTCCTCGGTACGGCCCATGTCTCCAGAGAAAGCGTCGATGAGGTTCGAGGTACCATCGAGGCAGAATCTCCGGATCATGTTTGCGTAGAGATCGATGCCGGCCGCTATCGCTCCATGACCGAGGGACAAAACTGGCAAAGCATGAGCATCGGAAGCGTACTGCGCCAGCGCCGGGGCTTTCTTCTTCTTGCAAACCTTGCCCTCGCCTCCTTCCAGCGTAAGCTTGGAAGCGAGCTGGGAAACAAACCGGGAGAGGAGATGATGGCAGCTATCGAGGCGGCAAAATCGGTGGGTGCCGATTTTAGCTTCTGCGACCGAGAAATCCAGGTAACCCTCCGCAGGGCCTGGGCAAAAAGCTCCTTTTGGAACAAAAACAAGATGATTGCCAGCCTTTTCGGATCCGTTTTCGGTTCGGAAAAATTGAGTGAAGAAGAAATAGAACAGCTAAAGCGGAAAAACGCGCTGGAAGAGATGATGGGAGAGCTGGCCGGGTATCTTCCTTCGGTCAAGGAAGTTCTTATAGATGAGCGGGATCGCTATCTTGCAACAAAAATCTTTGAAGCACCGGGAAAAAAAATCATTGCGGTCATAGGTGCAGGCCATGCGGAAGGAATCGTTCATATCCTGGACGAACTCTCCAAAGGGAATATGGACCGAGACCTTTCCGCAATCGAAGCGGTACCTCCTCCGGCAAAGATAACAAAGGCCCTGCCGTGGATCATTCCGGCAATCGTTATCGCAATCATCGCCTACGGCTTCGCCCGTTCGGGTCTGGGCCAGGGGATCGAGATGTTCGGCTACTGGGTTGCCGTCAACGGGGCCCTGGCCGGCCTTGGAGCGATTATCTCCCTCGCCCATCCTATTACCATTCTGGTGACCATTGCTGCTGCCCCCTTTACAAGCCTCAATCCGACCATCGGCGTCGGTATCGTCTCGGGCATCCTGGAAGGGGCCTTGCGGAAACCGCGGGTTTCCGACTTTGAACACCTTCACGACGATATTCTTTCGGTAAAGGGCTTCTTTCGGAACCGTTTTACCCACGCCCTGATTGTCTTCTTTCTCACCAGCATCGGAAGTTCAATCGGCACCTTTGTTGCCTTTCCCTTTTTGCTGAGCCTTCTCCACTAAGGCTTGGCGGACCCGGCCTTGAATATTGCCTTAACAGCCTCGCCGATGGTGGCAACCCGGACCTCGCCGCCATCGGAACGGGACCTCTCCTTTCCTGTCGATTCCGGACCGACAAAACGCTGAAAGCCCAGCTCAGCTGCACTTTTACGCCGACGGTCCATATGCCCGGTGGGGCGAATCTCACCGGCAAGACTAACCTCACCGGCAACGGTGACCCCCTTCGGTATGGGAATCCCGGTCCTCGCCGAATAGAGGGCCATGGCCAAAGGCAATTCTATTCCCACTTCGCTGATCTTCATTCCCCCCGCAACATTGACGTAGATATCCTGATCGGAAAAGCGTAAGGAAAGATGGCGTTCAAGCACAGCCGCAATTCTGCTCACCCGGCCAGGATCGATGCGGTCCGAATAGACCCGACTGTAGCCCCCTTTTGCAGGAACCGTCAGGGCCTGAAGCTCAACCATGAGAACCCGGCTCCCCTCATAAACAGGTGCCGCAGCAATACCTGGAGGGATCTCGCCCCCCCGCCGTACCAGGAATATCTCCCCGGGATCGGCAACCTGATGAAGGCCGTCGGCCTCCATGGAAAAAAGTCCCAGCTCATCCACCGATCCAAAGCGGTTCTTTGTCGAGCGAACAATGCGCAGGCCGCCATCGGCAAGGTCGAAATAAAGGACCGTATCCACCATGTGTTCGATCACCTTCGGCCCGGCTATCGAGCCTTCCTTAGTCACATGGGCCACCAGAAAAAAAGCGGAATCCTCCTCCCGGGCCCAGTCGATCAATTCGTGACAACCATACTTCAGCTGATTCACCGTACCGGGAACCTGTCCCGCCTCCTGGCTGATAAGGGTCTGGATCGAGTCCATCACCACCAGTTGGGGACGGGTTTTACGGAGAACCGACATGATGCGATCAAGATCGGATTCACAAAGAAGGTCGACGGCGGAGGCATCAAGGCCCAGGCGATCGGAGCGCATCTTAATCTGAGCAGCCGACTCTTCACCGCTGATATAAAGGGCCCTGGTACCGGGAAGGGCCGAGGCCACAAGCTGCATCATCAGGGTTGATTTCCCAATACCCGGCTCTCCGCCAATGAGAACGGCGGAACCGCGCATCACCCCTCCGCCGAGAACGCGATCCAGCTCCTCAATCCCGGAAGAAAAGCGAAGCCCCTCGGCCGCCGCTACCTGGTTCAGGGCAATCTCCGATGCCGGTAGCTTTCTTGTTTTTTCGTGAGCCTTGCTTCCTCCACTGCTCACGCTGCTGCTTTCCTCCCGAAAGGTGTTCCAGCCTCCACAGGAGGGACACCGTCCCAACCATTTCGGCTCCTGATGGCCGCACTGTTCACAGGTAAAGAGGGTCCGCTTTTTTGCCATTGTTGCTGCTCCTTTCTTGCACCGTCGTTCCGGCAGGTATAGTATCATACCATGGTACGGAAAAAGAACGACAAAGCAATCGGTGCCGGCTTTGTGCCCCAAGAATTTCTCCGGGAAGGAGAAGATGAGTATCGATTCAGGAACGCCGGAGACCTATCCCGCTCCTACCGCGCCCTTTCGGCCCGGGAAGTGGAAATTCTCGTACGAAACGGCAATTGTGCCGACGACTGGAACGCCATTCTTGTCGCCGAGGGGTTCAACCCCGAGCGAGTGGAACGGTGTACCTTCCACGGCAAGATTAGAATCGGTGCCCTGGAGGAGGGGTACCTCGAATATCACGATCTCAAGCTTCCTATCGGTATCAGGGATTCGGTGATCATCTCCTCGGACATCGGTGACAACGTGGCCATCAGGAACCTCGGTTACCTCGCTTTTTACATTATCGAAAACGAGGTAATCCTTATGAGTATCGAGGAAATGGTCACCACAAACCATGCAAAATTCGGAAACGGCATTGTCATGGAAGGAGAAGATCCCAATGTAAGGATCCGGCTCGAGATAGGAAACGAGAACGGCAAACGGGCGATCTATCCCTTCGACGGCATGCTCTCCGCCGATGCCTACCTCTGGTCCCGTTTTCGTGATAACCAGTCACTTATACAAGCTTTTGAAGCCATGACAGATGCCGCCTTTGAGCATCGTCGCGGCACCTACGGCAGGATAGGCACCGGATCGGTCATAAAAAGCTGCAGGATACTCAAGGATATCAAGGTCGGCGAGGGAGCCTACATCAAGGGTGCAAACAAGTTAAAGAACCTCACCGTCAACAGTAGCGCAGAGTATCCAAGCCAAATTGGTGAGGGAGTGGAGCTGGTAAACGGCATCATCGGTTATGGTTGCCACCTCTTCTATGGCGTAAAGGCCGTTCGCTTTATTCTTGCAAACCATTCGAATTTGAAGTACGGAGCACGACTGATCAACAGCTATCTCGGTGAAAATTCAACCATAAGCTGCTGCGAGGTTCTCAATGCCCTGATTTTTCCGGGCCACGAACAGCACCACAACAACAGCTTTCTCTGTGCAGCCACGGTTCTCGGCCAATCCAATATCGCCGCCGGGGCAACGATCGGCTCAAATCATAACAGCAGAGGCCCGGACGGAGAGCTCTTCGCCGGAAGAGGATTCTGGCCGGCTCTTGCGACAAGCTTGAAGCATAACAGTAAATTCGCAAGCTATACCCTCCTGGCAAAGGGTGCTTACCCGGCAGAGTTGCATATTCCGCTTCCCTTTACGCTGGTTTCAAACAACGAAACAAAGGGAAGGATCGAAATGATGCCGGGTTACTGGTTCCGCTACAACATGTATGCCCTTGCAAGAAACTCCTGGAAATACGGAGTCAGGGACAAACGGAAGGACCCGGACCAGAAGATTGAATTTGACTTCCTCGCTCCGGACACAGCCGAAGAGATGCGAAAAGCTCTTTCGCTTCTGGAAATCTGGGCGGGGTTATATATTGATAATATCATTATATCATCTGATGACAATATTAAAACATCACTTCTCGATTACACCTTTGCGTTTCATCCCCTGCCGGAAATTCCGCCGGTATTGCGGCCCATTGCAGCTCGAGGCTCAGCTTGGTTCGAAATCCAGAAGGAAGCGGCCGACGAAATCCCTGTTCCCGCTTACGGCATCGAAAAGAGCAAGAGAGATACGATCATCATACGAGCTTTTACAGGGCGTCGCTGGTACAGGGAGATGATACTGCTCTACGGCGTGGAACAACTGGCGGCCTTCTGCTCACGACACGGCTTCTCCCTTTCGGACGGAATCGCCGTTCTGGAAAAAAAGGCCGCAGGGGTCCAGACCGTATGGCACAATATCGGCGGACAACTCATAAGTGATGCCCAAATGCGGAAACTCCAATCAGATATCGTCAGCGGCGATATCGATAGCTGGCACGGTCTCCACCAACGTTACCGGGAACAGGGAATAAGCTACCCCGATGAAAAAGCGGCCCATGCCTTCTCTCTCTTCAGGACGTTTCATTCAGGTCCCATTGAAGATGCTCTTGATCGGGCAGTCGAAATCCGTGAGCTCATTGCCCGGAATACAAGGCAAAGCAGGGAGAAGGATTACCAAAACAACTTCAGAAAGATGGCTTACGCCTCACAGGAAGAGATGTATGCGGTGCTTGGAACCATTAAGGACGACTCTTTTATCAAGAGCATAGAAGAGAAGGCTGTAAGCTTTCGAAAAGAGCTGAGGCGCTTAAAAAAGGGTATCTCGGTTACTGATAATATCGAATAGCCGTTCAAGATCGTCCATCGAGTAGTAGGCGATCTCGATCTTTCCTTTTTTAAGGCTACCACGAATAGTTACTTTGGTTCCCAGGGCATCGAGAAATTTCTGCTCTATGGAGCGCAGTTCCGGAGCGCGGTTGGCAGGAGTCTTTTCCTCTTTCTGCTCCGTCGCCCGCATGCCTTTGTTTAAAGCGGAAGCCTGGTCCTCGGTCTCCCTGACCGAAAGCCCGTGCTGAAGGATTCTTCCGTAGAGAATCCGCTGATCCGCCGGATTGAGGACCGACAGGATGGCCCGGGCATGACCTGCGGTCAATTCTCCCTTTACCAGAGAATCCTGGACATCTTCCGGCAGCTTTAGCAAACGAAGACTATTGGCAACCGTCGAACGCTTCTTCCCAACCTTCCTGGCAACTGCATCCTGGCTCAAATTCATCGCGTCCATGAGGTGACGATAGGCCTGAGCCTCCTCAACAGGATTCAGATCCTCTCGCTGTACATTTTCTACCAAAGCGATTTCCAGCTTATCCTCTTCGCTGAAAGCGCGAATAATAACAGGAATCTCGCTCAGGCCGGCAAGTCGGGCCGCCCTGAAACGTCGTTCTCCCGCTACAATGGTATGAAGGCCGTGCGCCGACTCCTCATCCACGATAATCGGCTGTATGACTCCTTGGTTCCTAATCGAATCTGCAAGCTCCCGCAATGCTTCCTCATCGAAATGCTTTCGAGGCTGATCGGGATTGGTGCGGATCTTCCGCAAAGGGAGGCTTGAGACATCCCCCTTGAGCTCTTCAGGAAGCTCCAGAGAATCATCAGCCTGATGAATAAGGGCCTCAATGCCCCGGCCCAGGGCTTTTTTAGACACGATGAATTACCTCCTGGGCAAGTTTTTGATAGCTTTTCGCACCAATACAACTCGCATCATACTGGTTGATCGGAACGCCATGGCTCGGTGCCTCGGAAAGACGTACGTTGCGGGGAATAATGGTTTTAAACACCTTCTCCTTAAAATAACCTGCAACCTCCTGAACCACTTCATTGGCTAATTTTGTTCTGGAGTCATACATGGTGAAAAAGATGCCACCTATACCCAGATTGGGATTCAAAGACTTCTGGACTCGCCGAATCGACTGTAACAGAAGACTTAGGCCCTCAAGGGCAAAATATTCGCACTGCAAAGGAATAAAAACATGAGAAGCCGCTGCCAGCCCATTGAGGGTCAATAAACCAAGGCTGGGAGGGCAATCAATAAAGATATAATCAAACTCCAGCTTTGAGGCAGCAAAGGCATTCCGAAGAAAAAACTCCCGATCCTTCTCTTCAATCAATTCGACATTGGCACCGGTAAGATCGATGTTGGACGGTACGACAAAAAGGTTCCGCACCGTCGTCTCCTGAACGGTTTCATCCAAAGGGCTTGTACCCATAAGAACATCATAGGCCCCCGGTCGTCCCTTATCTGCACCGACGCTGCTGGACAAATTTCCCTGGGGATCAAAATCGACCAGAAGAACTTTCTTATCGGCTTCGGCTACATAAGCCCCGATATTAACGGCCGAGGTCGTTTTTCCGACACCGCCTTTTTGATTTGCATATGCAATGATCTTACCGCTCATACAAGCGATTATACATGAAAACGTCGGTGTAGGAAACTCCTCTTGACTTTATCCTACTGAAACACTACGTTATCATAAGCATATATGCAAGGAGATTTCCATGGAACTGGAACTTGAAGGAAAGGTAAAAAAGGCCATTCAAGATATCCGACCTTCGTTGCAAGCAGATGGTGGCGATATTGAATTGGTTACGGTAGGAGAAAACGGGAAGGTCTCCGTTCGACTCACCGGGGCTTGTAATGGCTGCCCAATGGCCCAAATCACCCTAAAGCAGGGCGTAGAGCGCTATCTGAAAGAGACCATCCCCGAAATCAAATCGGTGGATGCCGTCTAATCTGCTTTTACGTCTCAAAAGCCCGGTCGAAATACTTAAAAGCGGCGGGCTTTTTTTATATCCTTTTACTTTGAAAATAGTATAATCTGGTATAAGCTAAATATATAAACTTTATCAGGTAAGTGACCGATAGAATATCTAAAGGACTTCACATGATAACAACCAGGCTTGAGCGGGAACGAGTGGAATCTCTGATTCGTGCCATTCCAAAAACAGAAATACACCTCCACCTCGAAGGTATGACTGGTGTGGAAACCGTTTGGAAACTAAAAGAAAAAAATCATCTTGATTTCCCCGGTATCACCACCCGTGAGGAGTTGGTGCGACGTTTCCAGGTCAAAAGCCTTGATGAGTTTATCGACCTTTTTATCAATGTGATACAAAATTGCTTTCAAGAAGAAGAGGATATCGCTTATCTGATCGACGATGCCAGTCGCTACCTTATTGAAAACAATGTCTCCTACGCTGAAATATTCTTTGCTCCGAGCAAGTTTGTCCAAAATGGGTTTAGCTTTTCTCGCATCGCAGACCTTTTGGACGAGGGAGCGGCAAAGCTAAAAGCCGAAAAGCAGATCGAGGTGAAATTCATCATAGATGTTTCCAGAAGCTTTGGAAAAGAAAACGCCATGCGGAATTTGAATCTGACCCTTTCCAATCCGAAATCATCGATCATCGGAATCGGGCTTGGCGGGGCTGAAAGCCAAGGACCTGCTATAGATTATATTGATGTTTTTACCCAAGCAAAAACGGCTGGTCTACATGTTGTCGCTCATGCTGGTGAGGATGTCGGACCGGAGTCCGTATGGAGCGCTGTGCAAGACCTGGATGTGGAAAGGATTGGTCATGGCATCAGTTCAATACAGGATCCAAAACTGATGAAACTGCTTGCCGATCGCCAGATTCCACTTGAAGTTTGCCCGACCAGTAATGTCTTCACTAGAAAATATGTCAGTGCCTATGAGCAACATCCGATTAGGCCTTTTTATGAACAAGGTTTGTATGTCACCCTTAATACCGATGATCCTTCGATTTTCGGTGTTGAGCTTGTAGAAGAGTATTATAAAATGTATGAGCACGGTCTGTTTTCAATTCAGGAACTTATCGCCATCATGAAAAACGGGATCTACGCAACTTTCCTTGCCAAAGAAGAACAGGATAGGCTTTGGAATAATGCAGAGAAAGCAATAGCAGCGTTTCCCGATCAGGATGTCCTGAAGGGATAGTTGCGCTTTTACTACTGTCCGGAATCGTGGTGGCCCCTTCTGCCCCAATCCTATTGCCTCAATCACTTCTCTCCAAAAGGCCACTGATTCTTTAGAACAGGGCATGAAAAAGCATGTGCACCATAAGGATTCGGAATACTACCTAAAAAAACGCCCCATCTCTGGGGCGTATTGTTTCACGTGAAACACTTTCTATGTTTGAGGCTGATCCTCTTCTTCATCTTTATCATTCATGACACGAGCAACATCCACCACTACATCGGGAGCAGTAATGGTAACGATATTTACGCCCTGTGCTGTCTTCCCCTGAACAGGAACATCTGAAACATGTAACTTTATGGTATTTCCCTGACTTGTGATGCAGACAAGATCGTCTTCCTCCAAAACAGAAAGAACTCCAACGATTTCACCGCTTCTTTCACTTGTCTTATAGGCTATTTGCCCCCGTGTACCTCTTCCATGAAGAGAAAAGTGATCATATTCAACCCTCTTCCCCAGTCCATTCTCACTAAGAAGGAGCATCTTCTCGTTATCCTCAACACGGAGGATACCGGCAAGCTCGTCATCTGATTGAAGTCGTATTCCGGTAACTCCCCGGCTGGCACGCCCCATGGCACGTACCTGATCCTCATGAAAACGAAGAGCATTTCCATTACGGCTGACAATAACAATTTCACTGTCTCCGTGGGTAAGAACCGCGGTAATTAATGTATCTCCGTTGTCAAGTTTTATGGCGATAATTCCACGTGTCCTAGCATTACGGAAATCACTGGTTTTTACCTTTTTGACAATACCCCTGGCCGTTGCCATGAAAAGATAATGTTCCTCGCTGAATTCCTGCAAACTCACAATAGTGGTAATATCCTCATTTGCAGATATTTCAAGAAGGGCCTTTATGTGGGTCCCACGACTTGCCCGGCTGCCTTCGGGGATCTCATGGACCTTCATCCAGTAGGCTTTCCCTTCATTTGTAACAAAAAGGATATAATCGTGCGTACTGGCGATGAAAAGGTGCTTGATGAAATCCTCGTTGATCAGTTTTGCAGAAGAAGAGCCCTTTCCTCCCCGCCCCTGGTTTCGATAACTGGAAACGGGAACACGTTTGATAAAGCCTTTATTGGAGACCAGCACGACCATATCCTCTTTTTGGATAAGATCCTCGATGTTGATCTCCTCGACCTCATCGGCAACTATATCGGTTTTTCGGTCATCTCCGTACTTCTGGGCGATCTCCTCCGTTTCATCCCGGACAACACCCAATATTTTCTGTTCACTGGAAAGAAGGTCCTTGAGATAGGCAATAAGGGCGAGAACTTCACGAAGTTCTTCTTCGATCTTTTTCGTTTCCAAACTGGTGAGCTTCTGAAGCCGCATATCGAGAATTGCCTGAGACTGCCGCTCGGAGAGCTTAAAACGCTCCATCAAGCGTTCGCGAGCCTGATTAACATCACTGCTTGATTTGATGATCTGAACCACTTCATCGATGTTATCAAGAGCAATTTTTAAGCCTTCGAGGATATGGGCCCTTTCCTCAGCCTTTTTCAGATCATAACGGATACGCCTGGTAACGACCTCAACCCTGTGACGAACAAAATAGTGGACCAGCTCCTTTAGGTTGAGCTGCTTTGGCATACCGTCGACCAAGGCAAGGTTGGTAACATTGAAATTCTGCTGCAACGCCGTGTGGCTGAAAAGCTGATTCAATACGATCTTGGGTACTGCTCCCCGTTTCAGTTCTATAACAATACGCATTCCGTCGCGGTCCGATTCGTCCCGCAGATCGGAAATACCGTCGATTCTTTTCTCTTTTACCAGATCGGCAATCTTTATGATGAGATTCGCCTTATTGACTGCATAGGGAATCTCGGTCACGATGATCCGATCCTTCCCGCTTTTGGTTGTTTCAATAACAAACTTAGACCGAACGGTAATTTTACCCTTTCCCGTTCGAAATGCCTGTTTAATGCCCCTTCTTCCGAAGATGATACCACCGGTTGGAAAATCAGGCCCCTTGATGTATTTCATCAAATCATCAATGGAGATATTGGCATCGTTGATGTAGGCAACTATTGCCGCACACACCTCGCGTAGGTTGTGGGGAGGCATATTCGTTGCCATACCGACGGCAATTCCGCTTGCACCATTGGTAAGTAAATAGGGAAAAGCCCCGGGAAGAACCAGAGGTTCTTGCATCGAATCATCGTAGTTGGGACCGTAATCGACGGTTTCTTTCTTGATGTCCTTGAGCATCTCCTCCGCAACACGGTCCATCTTCGCTTCCGTATATCGCATTGCCGCCGGAGGATCACCATCAACCGATCCGAAGTTACCCTGAGGCCTAACCACCGGATAACGCATGGAAAAATCCTGGGCAAGCCGAACCAGGGCATCATAAATCGACTGGTCGCCATGAGGATGGTATTTACCAAGAACATCACCGACAATACGTCCACACTTTTTAAAGGCTCTATCCGATCGAAGACCCATCTCACTCATCGAATAAAGGATACGACGATGAACAGGTTTTAAGCCGTCCCGTACATCAGGTAGGGCACGGCTGACGATGACGGACATCGCGTAGTTGAGGTAAGATCCCCTAACCTCTTCTTCTATTGAAATAGGAATTACTTCTCCCTTTATCTCTTCCACTCGAGCAACCCTTATCCTTCTTAACTATATCACTATGCTATATATCGAGATTCGATACCATCAGAGCATTATCTTCAATGAACTTTCTCCTGGGCTCGACATCCTCACCCATCAATGTAGAAAATATCTGATCTGCTTCAACAGCATCTTCAAGTCGTACCTGCATGATTTTTCTTGAATCCGGATCCATGGTGGTCTCCCACAGCTGATTCGGATTCATCTCACCAAGACCCTTATACCGCTGAATGGCAACCTTCTCGGTCTCCTCGGCAAACAGGGATTTCATGATCTTCTCACGATCCTTTTCGTCGTATGCATACGTAACTGTTTTTCCCAGCTGCATCTTGTAAAGAGGAGGCATAGCAATATAGACATAACCCCGCTCGACCAGTTCCGGCATATAGCGAAAGAAAAAGGTAAGCAGCAAGGTTCTGATATGACTTCCGTCGACATCGGCATCCGCCATGATGATCACCTTATGGTATCTGACCTTACTAACGTCAAACTCTTTTCCGGCTCCCGCTCCCAGGGTCGCAATGATAGGCTGTAGCTTGTCGTTGGTGAGTACCTTGTCGGCCCTGGTCTTTTCGACATTTAGCATCTTTCCCCAAAGGGGCAATATGGCCTGAAACTGACGATCTCTACCCTGTTTGGCACTACCACCGGCACTGTCTCCCTCAACGATATACACTTCGCTTTTGGAAGGATCCTTTTCGGCACAATCGGCAAGCTTTCCAGGAAGACTTGAACTCTCTAAAGCGCTTTTACGGCGGGTAAGATCACGGGCTTTCCGCGCTGCAATACGAGCACGAGCCGCCATGGTAATCTTTTCGAGGATTTTTTCTATCAGCTTGGGATTTTCCTCAAAATAGTAAGTCAAATGCTCGGCAACAAGAGATTCGACAACGCCCCGTACCTCGGAGTTTCCCAATTTGGCTTTTGTTTGCCCTTCAAACTGGGGATCGGGGACCTTCACGGAAACCACGGCTGTCAGACCTTCCCTGACATCATCACCGGAAAAGGTCTCGTCCATTTTTTTGGCAAACTTTGATTTTTTCAGGAAATCATTAAAGGTCCTGGTAAGGGCCGTTTTAAAGCCGACAAGATGGGTTCCGCCTTCCCTTGTGTTGATATTATTGACAAAAGAAAAGATATTCTCGCTGTATCCCTCGTTATATTCAAGGGCACACTCCAGATCGATACCGTCACGGATTCCCTCGAAGTAAATAGGCTCCTTATGAATCGGCTTTTTGCTTTCGCTTAAGAAACTAACGAAGCTTTTTACACCGCCCTCAAACTGGAACTCCTTTGTCTTCTTCTGAGGAAGGCGCTCATCTTCTATGATGATCCTGATGCCCTTATTTAAAAAAGCAAGTTCCCGAAGACGACGGGAAAGGACATCAAAACTAAATTCCACCGTTTCAAAGATCTCACCATCCGGCTTAAATCGAGTAATCGTACCGTGACGCGTGGTCTCACCTACAGTGGCGACATCTTTCTCGGGATTTCCCCGATCATATTTTTGATAGAAAATAGAGCCGTCACGATGAACAAATACGTCACACCACTCGGATAATGCATTTACAACGGAAACACCAACACCGTGGAGCCCTCCGGATACCTTATAGGTATCCTTATTGAACTTTCCACCGGCATGGAGCCTCGTCATGACGATTTCGAGAGCGCTTACACCCTCTTCTTTGTGGAGATCGGTTGGAATTCCTCGTCCGTTGTCTTCAACACGGATGATGTTTCCCTTTTCAATGACAACTAAAATTTCGTCGCAAAAACCGGCAAGAGCCTCATCAATGCTGTTGTCAACAATCTCATAAACTAAATGATGCAGCCCTTCCGGACCGGTAGAGCCAATGTACATTCCCGGCCTTTTTCGAACTGCATCCAAACCCTTTAACACTTGAATGTTCTGGGCGGAATAACTGTTTTGCATGTGTGATACCTGCGTAAAATCTGATAGAGAATAGTTAAGTATACCCTCTTCCACATAAAAAGTAAACGCCTTGCAAACTCCATGGGGCTGCGCTAAAATAAACCTTTCTACTAAACTTCATTGATATATGACCTAAGTGTTGATAAACTGTGGATAAATTATGGAAAGAGTCAGCTGGATAGGTAACAGCAGACCACTTTTGTGTATAGTTGTTTATCTATTTATAATTTCTTTACCAATATGGAATTAATAATGACGGTAAAGCAATTGGAGGTATTTGCGACCTTTTAAGTTCTTTTGGCTCCGTACATTAGTAAAAAGCAGCATGTGTATAACTTGTGAATAATTCTTATAGTATTGAGGCTTTTAATGAATACACAAAGCAGGTGGGACTTTTCCATCTTCTGGCAGGAAGCATTGAACCAGTTGAAAAACGAACTATCGGATCAGGAGTTTGTTATGTGGTTCAGTAACATCTCCTATCACTCCTCCGAAGAAGGAAAGCTTATCCTTTCGGTTCCCTCGGCATTCTACCGGGATCAGGTAAAACAGCGCTATATCAGTATAATAAAAGAAAAGCTCTACGAACTATCAGGTTTTCAACTTGAAGTCGATTTTATCGTTACAAAGCGGGTAACATCGGAATCCCAGAAGGATAAAAATGAAGTTGCTAACCCTCCTCATCCCCCCATGGCGGCAGAACCGCTAGCCGGATCACTCCCGTCGGTCAAGAATGATCCTCCAAAAAAACACCCCGATCTCAGACCCGATTACACGTTCGAGAATTTCGTTATTGGTGAGAATAACACCCTTGCAGCAAACGCTTGCATGGCCATCAGCAAAAATCCGGGAACTGCCTATAATCCCTGTCTGATATACGGGGGAGTCGGCCTTGGAAAGACGCATCTCATTCAGTCGATCGGAAATTATGCATGGGCACATAATCCCGACATAAAAATTGCTTATGTCACGGCAGAAACCTTTACCAACGAATTTATAGAGGCGATTCACCATAACAAAAATCATCAATTCAAAAATAAATATAGAAAGGTCGATATCCTGCTCATCGACGATATCCATTTTCTCCAGGATAAAACGGGGACTCAGGAGGAACTCTTTCATACCTTCAATGCCTTGTATGAAACAAATAAGCAGCTTGTTTTTACCTGCGACCGTCCGGTGTCAGAGCTGAAACAGCTGACCGATCGCCTGAGAAGCCGATTTGAACGTGGACTCAACGTCGACCTTCAGGCCCCCGCTTTTGAAACAAGGTTTGCCATTTTGAAGCAGAAGGTAGAAGAGAAAAAGGTACCGATAAACGATGAAGTTATCGAACTCATTTGTCGAAACGTCACTACAAATGTAAGGGATCTCGAAGCTGCACTAACACGACTTATTGCCTATGCAGATCTCTTGCATAAGAAAGTGACCCTCGATATTGCCAGGCAACAACTCAAAGATGTCTTTTCCAATCCAAAAATGAGTAATATCACCGTTGAAATGATACAGCGCGTCACTGCCGAATACTTCAATCTCTCCCCTAACGACCTTCGTGGTAAAAAAAGGACAAAAGCCATTGCCTTTCCCCGACAGATCGCCATGTATATTACCCGGGAAATAACCGAATTCAGCACTACGGAGGTCGGTCTGGAATTTGGGGGAAGAGACCATACTACGGTTATGCACGCCTGCCAACGAGTAGAAAGCAGAATGCAAACCGATCCCAGCCTGGAACCAATAATCCAACGCATTGTACGGCAAATCAAAGAGTACGGGACAAAATAATGAAAAGATGGTACAACTATGAGGAAGATATGTGCATGAATGCCGAAGGCTGTGGATATGTGCATTTTCATGGAATAACCTTTACAAGTTATTCAGATGGGCAACTATTTCTTTCAAAAGAAATTATGGCGGATATTAACATATTCACCGTGCCTATTATTACTACTATTAATTAATATATACTGTAGGTAGGAGAGGAAAGATGAAATTTACCTGCGAAAAAAACGCATTGTTGAAAGAAATTTCCATTGCCCAGGAAATCATCTCTACAAGAAATGCACTTTCAATTCTTTCGAACGTACTTCTCGAAGCCGACGATGGGTCCCTGACCATAAAAGCGACAGACTTGAAAGTAAGCTTCGAGACCAGAATACCAGTTGAAATTGCTGCTCCCGGAAGTACTACGGTCTTTTGTGACAAATTTTTGGGAATTCTTCGTTCCCTACCGGAAGGTGATATCGAGGTTGAACTGGTCGACAACAGAGTTATGATACGGCCCCTCTTTCAGAAGATCAACTTTCAGCTTAAGAGTATTGCCGGAGATAAATTCCCCGAACTGCAGGAAGTATCCGAAGATCTTTATTTTGAGATTCCTCAAAAGGATCTTATTGAGATGATAGGCCAGACGATCTTTGCTGTTTCCGATGATGAGACTCGTTATTACATGAACGGAGTCTATGTGGAACAGGATGGTGAAAGTATTTCCATGGTGGCTACCGACGGGAGAAGGCTTTCCCTTATCAAACGGCGAATAGAATCCGAATTGAAGGAATTCGACGCCGTGATCATTCCTCCAAAGGTTCTTCAGCTTATCAGAAAGCTTTCATCGGGAGAGGGAAATCTGAAAATTGCCATTTCCGACCGGAATATATTCGTTCAGTTCGATGATCAGCGGATTACCAGCAACCTCATTGAAGGACAATTTCCTAATTATCGTCGGGTCATTCCCGACAGTCAGGACTACCAGTTGGTTGTAAATCGTGATCAGCTTGAAGAGGCGCTTAAACGTGTATCGCTTTTGGTTGAGCAGAAATCAAGAAGGGTCTATCTCAGTGTTGAGAACGCAATGATGCGACTTACCAGTGAAGAGAGCGATATCGGTGTCGCCAAGGAAGAACTTTCCTGTAGTTATGAGGGACCCGAGACCACCATAGCGTTGAATTATCTTTACCTTGCCGAACCTTTGAAGGTTATGCGTTGTGAAGAAGTCGTTCTTCGTTTTACTGAAGCAAATAAAGCGATCACCCTCGAACCGGTTCCTGAAGGCGATTATTTCCATATCATTATGCCGATGCAGCTGGATTAAGTGAAGCCATGGGGTTTTTGGCCCTGAAAACATATCAATATAGAAACCTAAAGGACGCGGAGGTGTGCCTTGATGCACCCCGCGTTTTTCTTGTAGGGGAAAACGGCCAGGGAAAGAGTAATCTGCTCGAGGCTATTTATCTATTGAGTTTTGGTTCTTCTTTTAGAACAAGGCGGGATCAGGAGCTTATCCGCCGGGGATGTGGCGAACTTGCGCTACATGGAAAAACCGCCGAGCATGATATATCCTTTTTGCTTTCAGGTAAGAATGGGACAACAAAGAGTATTAAACTCGATGGAAAGCCAATTACCGATCGAAAAGAGCTTGTACGTATATTTCCTGCCATTGTTTTTTGTCACGACGATATCTCATTTGTAAACGGATCGCCGGAAAGAAGACGCTGGTTTTTCGACCAGACAATGAGTCTTCATGAACCGCTTTTCATCGATACCCTTCGATCCTATCGCAAAATTTTAAAATTACGAAATATGGCTTTAAAAGGAGATCGCAGAGATCTCCTTGATGTTTATGATATACAGTTGGCAAGGGCCGGGATGGAGATCCAGGAAAAGCGGAGAGAGGCAATAGAAGGCTTTAATACAACATTTTCTTCACTCCATGAGAAGGTTTCGGGTCTGGAGGGGGAAATGAAGATTGCCTACCGTCCCAGTTGGAAGGGATGTAAAGGCGAGGAAGATGTTGTTTTCCTTCTTCATCGCAGGAGGGAGAGTGATTTCGAGATGAAGACCTCCGGTTCCGGTCCGCATCGAGATCGTTTTGCCTTTCTTCTTGAGGGAAAGGATTTTTCTTCCATTGCTTCCACCGGTCAACTTCGGCTTCTTTCCCTGCTTCTTAGGGTTGGACAGGCCCGGTTTTTTTATGAGAAGTGCGGGAGACGGCCGGTGCTGCTACTTGATGATGTACTTTTGGAGCTTGATCCGAAACGGAGGCAGCGCTTTTTGGAAACGCTGCCGGAGGCCGATCAGATTTTTTTTACCTTTCTTCCCGATAGGCAGTATTCTGAACTGAAGGGAAACGATACCATGCTCTTACGGGTAAAAGAGGGTGAGTTTATTGAAGAAGAATAGGAGGCCGAATGAAAAAGGCATCGGAAATTCTGTCTCAGTTTTTTGATCAGGCACAGCTGGAAAAAGCCCAGAAATACAGCTCTTTTTTCCGTAGTTGGAGAACAATCGTCGGTATTGATATTGCGAGTCACACTCGGGTAAGGGAGATAGAGCGGGATGTTTTAATTGTGGAGGCGGATCATCCGGGTTGGGCTCAGATGATAGAATTGAAAAAAAGACGAATTCTTCGGGATATCAATAAAAAGTACCCGGAATTTTCTTTGAGTAATATCAGGGTATGGATTGTACAGCAATTAGGGGCTGGCGATTCGGTAGAACGAGAAGAAGGCAATAGAAATGAGTGGCACTATGAGCCTCTTCTTTTCGGTGAGAAAGAAAAAAATGAGAAAAAAAATGCCGGTGATGACGGCCGTTTGCAGCAGATGCTTGATAGTATTGGGAAGATGGTCAAGGCCTCTGAGAAGGATAATCGCCATTGACATTCCCGACGGATGCAACGTATACTTTGTCACTCATTGGGACAAAAGCGCTGTATAGCGATACAATAAGGAGTTGCTTCTATGAAAAGGACTTACCAGCCTAGCAGGGTAAAGCGCAACAGAAAATTCGGCTTTCGAGCACGCATGAAAACCCGCGGCGGGCGGCTTGTTCTTGCCAGACGCCGAAAAAAAGGCAGAAAAAAGCTTTCTGTTGCTGATGAGAAAAAGCCTTACTAAGAGGGATAGATTGAAACACTCGGCCGACATCGGCCGAGTGTTCTCTTCACGAACCAGGGTGTCCTGCCTTGGCGCGAAACTGATGTATCGAATAAACAATACAAAAAGGAACCGTTTTACGGTTACCCTGGTTAGAAAGTATGGAAATGCCGTTCAGAGAAATCGGGCGAAACGAGTAGCCCGAGAGTCTTATCGGCTCATTAAACCGGAAATCCGACAGGGATATGACATGGTTCTGCTTTTGTATCGATCTGAAGATACATTGTCCAATCGTAGCCGTCAATTGAGCGACTTATTACACAAGGCACAACTTCTTGGAAAGCGGCACCCGCTTCTTCCCTCGACCAACGACCAGTAGGAGAAGGTATGGACAAAAGAACTTTGCTGGCGGTTATTCTTTCAACCATTGTTATTTCCGTCGGTTTCATGATTCAAAACACGTTTTTTGCTCCTCCCCATCCCGAGGTACCGGCTGTTACAGAACAGGCGGATGCTTCCAGGGATACAAATGCTTCCGATAGATCAGTTTCATCGAATGAGAATTCTCAACAGCAGCCGACGGCTCCTGTTTTACAGGCCCAAGGTATCACTCCTTTTGGTGATGAGCCTGGAGAGAAGATGATTTCTCTCGAGACAAAGGTATTTAAAGCAACCTTCAGTAGCCGGGGGGCTCTTTTGACCAGCATGAAGTTGAAAGAGCACTTTGAGAATGGAAAACCGCTGGAGATGATTTGGCGGGGAAACGATGAAGAGGGGGCTTTTGGTATATCTTTTGGTGGACCGGAAAGAGATATAACAAATGTTCCGTTTTTTGTCCGGAATATCGATGAGAATACGCTCGAGTTTTACCGTGAGTTTGCGGTACAGACCTCTTCAGGTCCCGTTCCCTTCACTTTGACCAAGCGCTTTCGCTTTGCTCCTTCCGATTATCTTTTCGAGGTTTCGGTTAAGATTGAGAATAGTGTGAATGCCTATCCGGCTCTCGACGAGGATGGCTATGCCTACACGCTATCCTTTGGTCCTCAGATTGGTCCCCAGGTTGAAAAAATGGATGGTAGATACGCCTATCGTCGTTATTTTACCTATGAAAACGGGAAACAGAAAAATTATCGAATGAAAAATGGTTCTGTTTCTGTCGATAATCGGGTAAGTTGGGCCGCTGTACTTGGAAAGTATTTTGCAGTTATCGGAGTTCCCGATGCAACCGATTATGATCTTCTTTTTACCGAAGGTTCCGAGCCCGGTTTGTCGACAACTTCGCGGCTTTTCTTTTCCAGACCTCTTCTGAAAAGTAGCGTAAGCGAGGATGTTTTTCGTTTTTACATGGGACCGAAGATCAGCCGTGTCCTGACAAGGTATAACGATCCGGATAAAAATGGCTTTGGAACTCGTGACCTTCATCTTGAGGATGTTATGGACCAGGGGCGTCTGCTTGGCTGGCTTGAAGTCATAATGAAAAAGATTCTTGTCTTCTTCTATTCGATTATTCCCAATTGGGGTGTAGCCATCATTCTTCTTACTATTTTAGTCAAGGTCGTACTGTTTCCGATAACACATAAAAGCTACGAATCGACTAGTAAGATGCAGATGCTGCAGCCCAAGATGAAGGAGATTCAGGATAAGTATCGGGACAATCCAAACAAAATGAATCAGGAAATGGCGGAGCTTTATAAACGGGAAAAAGTGAATCCTATGGGAGGATGTCTTCCCATGCTTCTTCAAATGCCGATGTTCATTGCTATGTACGGCCTTTTTAACAAGTATTTCGACCTTCGTGGCTCCTCGTTTATTCCTGGTTGGATTACCGACCTTTCGAGCCCTGAGTCAATATATAGTTTTGCACCCTTCAAGATTCCGATTCTGGGATGGAGCGATATACGTTTGCTTCCTATGCTTTTTGTTGCAACGATGATCCTCTCCAGTAAGATGATGCAAAGTCCCTCTTCTGCAGGAAGCCAGAACAGTAGCATGAAGATGATGACCTACATGATGCCTATCTTCTTCTTCTTCTTTCTTTACAATGCTCCCTCCGGGCTGCTGGTTTACTGGATTGTTACCAACGTGCTGACGATAGGACAGCAGAAGGTAATCTCAAATATGCAGAAGCGTAAGGAGGAAGGGTGATGAATGTGACATCCCGTTTACTCCAAGGAGATAAAACATATGGTAAAAGAATTCGAAGGAAAGACCGAAAAGGAGGCGATCGATAACGCAGTTTCAGCACTGAATATTGACCGTGAAGAGTTTGACGTTGAGGTTGTCGAATCCGTTAAGGGTGGCCTTTTCCGAAAAGGTGCGGTAAAGATCAGGGTTTTCATTGAAGATGACGATGATGGCTTTGATGTCGGTGATCGTTACAGCGAAGATGTTGATCCTCAGGCCCAAGATGATTTTGAAAAGGCCTCGGTGACGTTTCTTGAAACACTGATCGAAAAAATGGGTTTTCCTGGTACGGTTTCTATCAATTTCCGGGAAGAAAAGAAAATTGGTTTGACGATTGATTCCCAACATTCCGGTATTCTGATAGGAAAAAAAGGAAAAAATCTTGATGCTTTGCAGCTTTTGGTTAATGTTTATTGCGGGAAGCTGCATGAGGGACGCCGGGTTATTGTCGATGCTGAGAATTATCGAAGCAGACACGAGGAAAGCATTATCCGTCTTGCCGACAGAACAGCGGCACAGGTGCGGAAGACTAAGCGTTCCCGACTTCTTGAACCGATGAATCCCTTTGAAAGGCGATTGGTCCACACTACCTTGAATGATATCGATGATGTGGAAACCAGGAGCGAAGGCGAAGGCCTTTATAAACAAGTCCGGATCATTTACAAGGGTTCGGCAAACTATTAAAATTATTATCAATATGAGTTAAGGATGACCCCGACCTGCTTAGTAGGTTGGGGTCGTTTTCTCTTTTTCGTATGTAGGAGAAAAGCTATGGATACAAAAAGGAAAGTACTTTTTACTTCAGAGTCTGTCAGTGAAGGACACCCCGATAAGGTATGTGATCAAATTTCCGATGCCGTTCTTGATGCCTGTTTGCGGGAGGATCCCACTTCGAGGGTTGCCTGTGAAACCTTTACAACTACGGGGATGGTTCTTGTCGGTGGAGAGATCAGTACCTCTACCTACGTTAATCTTCAGGATGTGGTTCGAGGTGTTGTGAAGCGGATAGGGTACGATCGGCCGGAGTATGGCCTTGATTGGGAATCCATGGCTGTTATCGATACGATTCATAATCAGAGCAGTGACATCTCTATGGGCGTTACCGCAGGTGAGAATAAGTATAAATCCCAGGGAGCCGGGGATCAGGGAATGATGTTCGGTTTTGCCTGCAATGAAACCGAAGAGCTTATGCCGGCACCCATCATCTTTGCCCATCGGTTGTTGCAAAAAGCGGCAGCGGTACGAAAGTCGGGAGAATGTTCCTGGATGCGACCGGATGCAAAGAGTCAGGTTACCGTTCAATACGAAGGGGGAAAGCCGGTGCGGATCGATACCATCGTCATCAGCCATCAGCATAGCCCTTCTGTTTCAATAAAAGAGATAGAAGCGAGTCTCCGTAAACGGGTTGTGGAACCTGTTCTCGGTGATACGGGACTGATAGACGAGAAGACGCGGTTTTTCATCAATCCGACGGGACGCTTTGTGATAGGAGGTCCTCATGGTGATTCGGGACTTACCGGTAGAAAGATTATTGTCGATACCTACGGCGGTATGGGGCGTCACGGCGGAGGGGCTTTCAGCGGAAAGGACCCAAGCAAGGTAGATCGTTCGGCCGCTTACATGGCCCGTTATGTGGCGAAGAATATTGTCGCGGCAGGATTGTGTGATCGTTGTGAGTTGGAGCTCTCCTATGCCATTGGTGTCCCCTTCCCTATTTCCATTATGGTGGATACCTTTGGAACGGCTGTTGTGTCCGAAGAACGAATTGAGACTGCTGTTGAGAAGGTTTTCGACCTCTCTCCAGAGGGTATTATCCGGGAATTGGGCCTTTTGGCGCCTATCTACGAAGCGACGGCGGCATACGGTCACTTTGGAAGAGACGGTTTTTCCTGGGAACGGGTAGACAGGACCGAAGAGCTGAAAAAGGCCGTTGGTTGATACGGCCATAGATGGAAGGAATTACTTCTCTCTTAATTCTCCTGGCTTTTCTTGGTGGGGGAATGGTTTGTGCCAAAAGCACATTTGCACCCAAGCCAAAAGGGGTCACGTGCATAATTGCCGTTATACTCCGTGTCTTACTGCTTTTCATGGGTATTAGAATCGGCCGTCTCGGTATGAATATCCGGGAAGTACAAACCATTGGCCTTCTTGGCTTGGTATTTGGGATTGCAACGATTTTCGGAACAGTCTTGTTTCTTATCATTCTAAACGGACTGTCGGGCGGAAACGAGTCGAAACATAAAAGAGGACGTTCCGAGTCACGACGTCCTTCTCCTAAAAGGTTTCTTTGGGAATCTCTTGGATTGTTTTCTTTTGTTATTGTCGGCATTGTGGCGGGAATGGTTCTTCCTTTTGCTTCCCTCATCCCGAATGAAGCCGGAACCTGGACGCTTTATTGTTTGCTCTTTTTCATCGGAATGCAGATGATGCAAAGCGATATGAAGTTTGTCTCTCTGCTTCGGGACCGAAGAATGCTTCTATTGCCTCTTGTTACGGCATCAGGATCGATTTGCGGTGGGATCGTGGTCTCTCCCCTCTTTCACCTCTCAGTGGGAGAAGCTGCGGCTCTCTCGGCCGGCTTTGGTTGGTACAGTTTATCGGGGGTGCTTATCTCTGATCTCGGAAATCCGTTGCTTGGTTCCGCCGCATTTCTTGTCAATCTTGTAAGAGAGAGCCTTGCTCTTTTCATGATACCCCTTTTGGGAGGCTTGGGCCTTCCCCATCTTGCTATCGGCGTCGGAGGGGCCACTTCAATGGACGTCACCCTTCCCCTTGTGGAAACCAGCTGCGGGGCAGGGTATGTTCCTCTATCTATTGCCCACGGGGCACTTCTTTCGCTTCTTGTCCCCTTTCTCGTTCCCTTTTTTTGGGGTTTTGCCTGATTTATGTGAGAAGTCTGATTTTGGTAAAGATGTAATCAAGAGAGTCTCGTTTTAGTACCGTTCGAAAAAAACCGGTGTCATCCAGTTGAGAGGTGTTTTTCCCGTCGTTTTTCCGGTATTTTTCATCGACGTCTTCATTGAACCAGTGAACAAGCGATATTTTTCCTCCTTTGATTTCTATCGCCGTCATTCCTCGTTTTCCGATTACGCAGCCGGAATTAAAAACGGAAGGAGCAAGGGTCTGGCTGCTGTATAAAGAACTTATTGCCTGCTCTTTGCCCTTTGTTATGATGGATTTGTCGATCTCTTTTTTGATTTCCTCGATTTGCTTTTCAAGAATTTTCTGTTTTTCGTCGCCGGATTTTGCATATCTGCGTAGAAGATTTTCGATTTTGTATTTAAGAGAGTCAAGTTTTGAAAGGGATTCAAAAAGGGGGCGATGGGTATGGCCGATGATGGATACTATGTTTTTTTCAATGGAAAATTCGTAGGTCCGCTTTTCGATTTTAAAGCGCCTGCTCTTGTCGTGTGCGACCGAATAGTGTTTGATTCGTAAGGGTTTTGCAATGAAGCGGAGCAAAAGACCCGATATTTCATTGAATTTTTCGTAAAAATAGCTGGGCTGATGGCCATGGAAGAGAAAAAGCGTCATACCCTTATAATTCAACTTGAGTGATTCGTAAAGTTTGTAGCGCAGGGGCTCTCCAGGGAGATTAAAAAGTTTCGAATCATGATTACCCGAAAGCTTATAAAGGCGGTTTTCTGCATCGAATGCATCAAAAAGCGAATATAGGTTCTTCCATGTAGAGCGGATTTCGGCAAGTGTATAACGATGAAGCTCCTCAATATCTCCGTTGAGGATTAGGGTATATCCCTTTTCGTAGTAGTAGTCATGGAGAGCAGTCTGGAAGAGTTCGGCATTGGGACGAAAGTCGTCTCCATATTTTCCGTTTCCGACGTGAAGATCGCTGAAGATGACAAACCGCTGATTGTCATGTATCTCAATCTCTTTTGCCTTTGCATAAAGCTCTTCGAGTTTGAGATGGTAGAATTGCTTGTTCATACTATTCTTAATTATAAAAAATTGATGACTCTTTTGTGAATAGCATATGAAAAAATGATTAGTTGAAGTGACGGCTATGCTCGTATCGGAATGGTGCAGCCTCGTCGCTTAAAAAGAAGGTAAACCTGCTCGGCTGTAACACAATGCATGATTTTTTCCCTGAATGAATCGTTACGGAGCAAACGGACAAGGGTTGAGAGGGCGCTTAAATATTCTAATTGTGTTTCCGGAGGATTTGCAACAAGAAAAAGAAGGTGAACGGGTTGAAAATCGATGGCATCATACTCAATTCCTTCCTGACTGATTCCCAAAGCGACATAAACTTGATCGATTCCCTGACAGGTTCCGTGAGCAACCGCAATACCTTTGCCGAAACCGGTACTCTGTAGCTGCTCCTTTCTCATTACTTCACGATAAAAATCATCGGCCCAAGGCTTGTTAGCAAATTGTCTTGCATGAGAAACGAGCTCACGAATGGCCTGGGATTTATTTGTCTTGGATAACTGACAGATGCCGTTTTTCCCAATCAACCTGCACAAGGTAACCATAAAACCACCTACAGTATAATATCGACATTTTGTAGCTTTTACAAACAAAAAAAAGCAGATAATCTTTTCTTATGGCAACACTTATTGTAGAAGGATACGACAGGCTTATTACCGCAAGCCCGGCAATTTCTTTGCTTAATACCTTGCTTAGGGAAGGCATCCCAATTTCTCACCTTTGCGGAGGAAAGTCCCAATGCGGTACCTGCAGGGTGAAAATCCTTGACGGGGAGTCTTTTTGTAGTCCGATGGGTGAGAGGGAACGTCTGCGGCTTTCCGGAAAAGAAGGAACACTTCCGGCGTCTGTCAGGCTTGCATGTCAAACCTATATCAGAGGCAAGGTTATGATACGGATACTGGCCTCCGGTCGTTCCTTTGACAAAAAAGAATAGACAGGTAACGATCATTCGTTTATGATCGTAATGGAACCGGTTCCAATTAATCGATTGAAGCGTGTCATGAAAAAGCAAACGATAAATGATGTTGCCCGCCTTTCGGGCGTGGGTAAGGCTACGGTTTCTAGAGTTTTTTCAGGTTCTCCTCTTGTTTCTGAAACCACAAGAGAGAAGGTGCTGGAGACGGCACGTGAAATTGGTTACCGCCCCAATCCCGTTGCCCGTGCTTTGACCACCGCAAAGACCGGGAATATTACCATCGTTCTTCCGAGCCTTCAGTCCTTTGTCATGTCACAGATCGTTAGGGGTGCCATGTTTGCAGCTAACAAAAACGGCTATAGCCTTTTTGTTCTTGATTCGGGTGAGGATTCGGATAAATCCGGAGCCGATTACTCGAACCTACTCCATGAACACGCCAGCGACGGTGTCATATTCTGCTATGAAAGTGCTCGTCAGCAGATGGAATCGGTTTCATTACGTCGTCCGGTACTTTTTCTGGAAAGTACTCCTACAAAGGAGAGTCTGGATTGCATACGCACGGACAACAGGACAGGGATGCGGCTTTTGGTTGAGCATCTTTCCGAACTTGGACACAGACGCATTGCCGCTGTTTTTGGAAGGCGGAGTGCCTACTCGGAAAATCGCTATATCCATTTTATTGCTGCAATGGAAGGCGTGGGTTTACCGGTAACCGAGGATCAGCTTTTGTTCAGTAATTGGGCCATTGAAGATGGATATCGAGATTTCCGATCTCTCATGGAACTTCCATTCTCTTCCCGGCCGAGTGCTATTATTTTTATATCGGATTTTATGGCAACCGGTGCACTTCGTGCTGCAGCCGATATGGGAATTGCGGTACCAAATGAGGTCAGTATTGCTGGCACCGATGATGCCGAGACAAGTGCTTTTCTTATTCCCAAGCTGACTACCCTTGGTTTTGACCCCCATGGGCTTGGGGAAAAGTCAGTGCAGCAGCTGATACGGCGAATCCAATATCCCGATGAGGAGGCTCTGCATCTTGTTGTGCCGGTTATGTTACGAAAACGGGGTTCCACCGGCCCGGTGAGATGTTAATCCTTTTGTCTATTATCCGGCCGTGAGGTTGGAAATAAATCCGGATTTGGTAAGGAGCATATGCAATGAAAAAAGCAATTCTGAATCTCCCCACCGCCCTCTACACTGGGCGGGGTTGTCGCTCTGGCCTTGCGGAGTGTATTCCTCAAGGAGCAAAAGTTGCGCTGGTAACGGATAAGGGGCTGGTCGGCGCCCCACCCCTCGATTTGGTGACAACAATTCTCGATGAGGCAGATATTTCCTGGAAACTAATTTCCGATATCGATCCCAACCCCGATGAGGAAACGGTGCTTAGGGTAGTCAAAGCGGTTAAGGCGATGAAGGCCGACGTTATAGTCGCCATAGGCGGAGGAAGTCCCCTCGATACTGCGAAGGCCGCCGCTTGCATGGCACGGAACGATGGGCCGCTTTCAGACTACCAGTGGGAGGGAAAACCCTTTGCAAACGCTCCCCTTCCGCTCTATGCACTGCCGACAACCGCAGGTACCGGCAGTGAGGTGACGGGAGTGGCCGTCATCACCAGCAGAAACATGAAAAAGGGCATTAATGCCAGGGAGATTTTTCCCAAAGCCGCTTTTGTGGATCCTGAGTTGATGCTAGGTCTTCCACCCTATCTTACCGCGATCACCGGAATGGATGCCCTGACCCATGCCATAGAAGCCTATGTCGGCTTAGGGGCCAATCCATTTTCCGATGCGCTTTGTGAAAAGGCCATCGAATTAATTGCGGATCATCTTCCCCGGGCCTTTTCTTATGGCGGTGATATTGAGGCGCGGGAGGCGATGGGTACTGCCAGTTCTCTTGCCGGTCTTGCTATGGACCAGGCAGGGCTCGGCATCGTTCATAGCCTTTCAAGTCCTGTTTGTGCCTATCTTCATGTTTCTCATGGCTTGGCAAATGCCATGCTGCTACCGCATGGAATGCGATACAATCTGCCTGCCAGACATGAGAAATTTGCCGTTGTTGCCGAATTGATGGGTTACGATACCACTGGAATGAGTCCCCGGGATGCGGCTGAGGCGGCTGTTGTTGCTGTGGAAGATTTGCTGGAAGAATTGGAGCTCGGCTCCGCAATTGAGGAGGTCGTACACAATGCGGTCGACTTCGAGGAGTTCGGAAACAATGCCTCCAAGATGTTTCTCATCCGAAACAACCCCCGGGGTGCCGATTCCAAGGCCTGCCGTTCGATCTTTGAATCAATTTTCTAAGAAGTAGCAACGATGAAATTCAGGGATACCGAATTGATGCAGTAGCGTAAGCCTGTAGGCTGCGGGCCGTCTTCAAAAAGATGGCCGAGATGGCATCCGCACCGGGCACAGAGCAGCTCGGTGCGGATCATGCCGTGACTACTGTCGGTACGGCGTTCCACTCTCTCCTGATCGATGAGATCCATGAAACTGGGCCATCCGCTTCCCGAGTCGTATTTTGCTTCCGAACGAAAAAGTGGTGTCCCACAGCCGGCACAGTGGTATGTTCCTTTCCTGTGTTCATCCCATAGGTTCCCGGAAAAGGGGGCCTCCGTCCCCTTCATCCTGCACACATAATATCGTTCCGGGCCGAGTTTGTCCCGCCATTCACTTTCACCGTGGGGCATCTTACTGGACGATTCCATAATAGCCTCCTTATATTCTTAACATACTCATGTTAAGCAAAAGGAGTCCACATCGATGAACCAAATTATCGAAACCATTTTGCAAAGAAAAAGTGTACGCCATTATGGGGCCGGAGAGATCTCAAAGGAAGACCTCGAGACGATTATGCGTGCCGGAATGGCTGCTCCTTCGGGAATGAATAAACAGCCGTGGGCCTTTGTTGCCGTACAAGATCGGCAGCAGCTCGATATGCTTGGCGATGCTCTTCCCTATGCGAAGATGCTTCTTCAGGCAACAGCGGCCGTTATTGTCTGCGGGGATCTGCGCACGCTTTCCGATGAAGAGGCAAAGCTGTGGGTGCAGGATACCTCTGCGGCAACCGAAAACATCCTTCTGGCGGCAGAAGCTCTCGGTTACGGAGCCGTCTGGACCGCCGTGTATCCGGAAGCCGACCGGATGAAACCGGTGGTTGAGATTTTAGATCTTCCTGAGCGCGTCATTCCCCTGAATGCTATTGCTGTCGGCCGACCTCTCGAGGATCGTGACCGGCCCAAAAATAAGTGGAAGCCGGAAAAGATTCATTACGATCGCTGGTAGAAAATAAAAGGCCGACCCAGTTTCCGGGGCCGGCCTTTTGTATTGAAAATTCTTAAACGAATTCTTAGATCTGGATACGGGCGTTCAGACCGCCGCCTAAGGACTGAGTGGTAAAATTGTACTGGGCGTTCAGGTCCAGTTTCAGTATCGTCAGATTGAAGCTTAGCCCGCCGAATGCCCTAAAGGATCCGCCGCTGGCATCGGAGTAGACCACAAAACCGTCATCGGTGATTTCCACATCGTAATTATCTTCCACAGCATCTACATCGCCAGTTATATCAGCATTAACACCGCCACCGGCCCGCGACCATCCGTAGGAATAGCCTGCCCCGAGGTAGGGGGTGAGGATGAGCAGAGACTTGCTTGCCTGGATCGAGAGGTCTATTGCGTGGGTCTTCCATGCAAAGACAGCATCGGGATTACCTATATTAAGGGTTTCTCCGCCGGGGAAATTAATCTGATTTGACATTCCTGTGGTTTCCATGGCAACCGAGCCGTTGAGGTAGGTATAACCGAGACCCACGCTGACTGCGGGAATAAGCAGACGGCCTTTGAGAAGGGGATAACGAACCTGAAGCCCTGCCAGGATATATTCAGCGGTAAGGCCGGTTGAACCTTCAAGGGCATCACCCATCCCAGGGGTGAGATAACCGAATTTTGCGCCAATATCGAAGGGGATAAAAGGAAGTCCCAGTCGTGCGTCGACAGCGTAGCCGGGTAGGGGAACTCCCAAGCCGGAATCCGTTATCTCGCTGGGAAGTTCAAAGCCTAACGCACTTGCAACATCCTCAAAGGCCTCCTTGGGAATGGTAACCGCTGACACCGAAAGGCCGATACCAAAATGGGGGAAGCCCTTTACCCTGGCATCCGACCAGGTGAGGCCGGTGGCAGCAGCCGCGAACGGCAAGGCCTCGGCAACATCATCGGCAAAGGTGGCAAAGGATGATTCAAGATCGGAATATTGTATATCCCCAAACATCGGCACTGCTATCAACAGGGCCAGGATCATCACTGTAATGACTCTTTTCATAAAACCTCCTTGGTGTTGATACCGCTATTCTACTATAACGCACTTTCGAATCGGTTTCAGGAACCCTTTGCGTTCTTTTTCGCTTAGCGCTACTATGTAAGCGTAAGTGATTTTCGAAATAAAGTCCAAGGAGAGAGTCATGCAGGCAATACGGATACGCGACGGTATTTATCGCATTAGTGCCAACATAGGAAATAAAGATCTCTTTGAAGGAATTTGGCCCCTTCCTAATGGAGTGAGCCTCAATTCCTATCTTGTAAAAGGAGAGAAGGTAGCGCTTATCGATCTTGTGAAGGATTGGGACGATGCTCCGGGACAAATTGCGTCTCAGCTTGCATCGGTAGGTGTCTCTTTTGATCAGATCGATTATTTGATTATCAACCATATGGAACCGGATCACACCGGGTGGTTGCGGGAGCTTCGTGAAAAAAACCCGAAGCTGCAGATTCTTGCCAGTAAGAAGTCAATTCCCCTGATAAAGAATTTCTACGGCATTGAAGAGGGTGTGAAGGCCGTAAGTTCAGGCGATAGCCTTGAACTTGGGAACGGTAAGACGCTGCTCTTCGAGGATACGCCAAATGTTCACTGGCCGGAAACGATGGTTACCTGGGAGCGTTCTTCAAAGGTACTTTTCAGCTGCGATGCGTTCGGTGCTTTCGGCGCCATGGGAAACAAGGCCTTTCATGATGAACTTTCCGCCAGTGAAAAGGATTTTTTTGATCGCGAAACCCTCCGCTACTATGCCAATATCGTTTCCACCTTCAGCCCCTTTGTCGAACGAGCAATTAAAAAGCTTGAAAATCTGGAAATCGATGTAGTGGCGCCAAGCCATGGCCCTGTTTGGCGGGAAGAACCCGAAAAAATCATCGAACAGTACGCTCAGTATGCCTCCTGGATGAAAGGGCCTGCTCTTCCCGAGATTACCTTTGTCTGGAGCAGCATGTACGGCAATACCCAGAGAATGGTCGAACCGGTTTTGGAAGGGATACAATCTGAAGGGGTTCCTGTCCATGTGCACCGGGTGCCTCAGGAACATGTCTCTTTTGTTCTGGCGGATGCGTGGAGATCAACGGGTATTGTGCTTGGTATGCCTACCTATGAGTATAAGATGTTCCCGCCGATGGCGCATGTACTTGATATTCTTGATCGAAGTCATGTCCAGAATAGAACCGCTTTTAGATTCGGCTCGTACGGCTGGTCGGGGGGTGCACAGAAACAGCTTGAAGAGTTTGCTTCCTCGATGAAATGGAACTGCATGGAGGCTCTTGAGTTCGCAGGTGCACCTGATGCAGACGACCTGGCATTGGGGCGCAAGCGAGGGGCTGAACTTGCCCGTGCCGTAAAAAAAATGTGTCAAGCCGACAAATAAGAGCGTTTGTTTGTTCTTCTTGGCATGGTACAATTCAGCGTATGAAAATTCGTGCCGGGCAATTATTACTTGAACGTCCAGGTTTGATCTTCATCCTTTTCCTTGGGATGGGGATCAACCTTGTCGGCTACTACATTGTGTATTGGCTGGAGCTGCCGCTGTTTCTCGATAGCGTAGGAACATTTTTGGCTGCTGCCGTTTTAGGTCCGTGGTTGGGTGCCGCCTGCGGCCTCTTTTCAAATCTCTTGATTGGACTTATCGACAATCCTGTTATGATCCCCTTTGCCCTGGTCAATATCGTTATTGGAATTATTGTCGGTCTTTTTTCCTGGCATTTTCGTTTTCGTTCTCTTTTTGTGGTTATTATTGCGGCGCTGGTTTCTGCCCTTGTTAGTTCATTATTGGGTACCGTGATAACTGTATTTGTTTTCGGCGGAGTCAGCGGAGGGGTTATCGACGCTTTTGTTGCAGGTATGGCAACTTCCGGTAGAGAAATTTTTTCATCCACGTTCCTTGTCAGGCTTCCGGTCAACATTGGCGATAAATTGTTCAGCGCCTTTCTCATCCGGATTTTCCTGCTGTTATTTCCGGAACGGTGGAAAGGCTATGCTTAATGAGGAAGTTCTTTGCCGCTTTATTTTTTTCTCTCGTTATTTGTGCTCCGGAGATTTTTTGTCTACAGAATCTGACGGTAGTGGGGGGAGCAAACGGTAACGTTCCCTATGAATACCTTGATGACAAGGGCCGCCCCAGGGGAATACTGGTGGATATATGGGATCTTTGGTCAAAAGAAAGTGGGGTTGAGGTTTCCTATCTCCTGGTTGATAACATCAAAGATGTCATTGATCTTGCCGGAAAAGATACATCCGGTCCTATTGTGCTTGCTCATGATCGTATCCCCGGTTTTTCCGATGATGCCGGCCGGTTTGAACATGGTGAGGTCTATTATGAGGTTCGACCTTCCATTTTCTATCACAAAAGGATCAGCGGTATTGTCAGGATTGAGGAGATGGCCGGATATGTGGTGGGGGTTGCTGCCGATTCCGGGATAGAAGAGCCCCTTGCAGAGGCGTATCCTTATTTGGTGATCAGAAGCTATGACAGCCGACAGGCATTGTTGGCTGCCGTCCTGAGCCATCAAATTCATCTTTTTGTCGGTTACCCCCCCTCAATTATTCATGAGATTGGTATCACCGGAAATGCTCGTGCATTTCGTTCGGGGAAGGCTCTTTCGTTTTCAATGCCCTTTGCACCTGTGCTGGTAAAGGGCCCGAAAGAGCTTCTGGAAAATATTCAAGAAGGCTTTTCCTCAATGAACGCCTTTGCTCGCAGTCTTGCAATTCACCGGCAAACTGGTTTCTTCAGGGGATGGTCGATCCGCTGGCCGCTAATAGCAGCGGTGGGCCTCGTTCTTATGGTTGGCTTGCTTTTTTCTCTCTTTTGGTTCTGGAAGCTTCAATTGGACAATCGCATTCGTCAGGCAACCGATGCTCTTGTCGAGCAGCGTCGGCAGTTGGAGACTTCCAGGGATGCACTGGCACATGCCCTTCGTGAGAAAGAAATTCTTCTCAAGGAGATTCATCATCGAGTTAAAAACAATCTCCAGATTATTTCAAGCTTGGCCAATCTTATCCGGAATACAGGAGGTACCACCGACGAGGGACGGGATCCCTTTGCCGAACTTCAGAGCCGTGTTGTATCGATGGCGAAAGTACATGAAGTGATCTATACCAACGAGCAGTTCGAGCAGGTTCCTCTGCGGGATCTCATTAAGGAGATAAGTGAATTGCTTATCTCTTCCATCGGGATGGGCCTGGCTATTCGTTTGTCGGTCACGTGCGATAACCTTGCCATAAATGTTGGTGATGCGACGGCTTTTTCTCTGATTATTCACGAGGCGGTGACGAATGCAATTAAACATGCCTTTGCTTCGGGGAGAAATAATATACTAGAAATTCTTGTACGCGAGATTAACAATACGGTTGTTTTGTGCATAAAAGATAATGGTGCGGGCTTTCCAGCTGAACTTGATTTTGACGGAAAGAATCATTTGGGACTTTTCATGATAAAGCAGCTGGCTACACAATTACGCGGCGAACTTGCATTGGATAATTGCGGGTACGAAGGTTCCGGTGCTCAGATAACGGTAAGATTTCCCCTGCCGGAAGCCCGCTTTGGGGGGCTTCCGGAGGGGAATAATAGAGACTACCTGCGACGATAGCCTCCCATTCCAGGCGCAGGCACCATATGGTTCGAATCATCGTAATCTGATTCGAAACAGCCCCATTCCTCATGGAATCTTCCGGGACCTCCGGGACCCATATGGCCGTAGAAGCGGGAAAGGTCATATGTCTGACCGTCTATGGTCGCTTTCACCAAGCGAAGATAGACCGCATCACTTGTAGTTCTTGCCGGCCGCCAGTTTGCGGGAGCAACAAATCCCTCAACGCTTACATTTTCTCCATTGGAAAGTTCAAGACTGTCTGCTAGAAACATGGGGAACATCAAGCGATAGATTTTCCCGTCGTCTCCTTTCAACTCGGGAAAGCCTGAAAAGCTTGCATAGATCTTTCCGCTTACGGTTACTGTTTGGTAAGGATTGCCCTGAAAGTCTTCATCTTCCTGGGCTCCCTCTGCAAAAAGGGTAGAGCCGGAAGAAAAAATCATTCCAGCAGCAATAATGAACATGATCGTGTATCTTTTCATTGAACGCCTCCTTCGGTTTTCGTTGTCTGATACCAATAATAGGCCGGTGATGTGAACCGAATGTGAACGGCTTGTGTTACTGTTGCGAATTTTGGCAGTGAATCACCACCAGGATTCCTGACACTACCTGATACCGCCCTTGCTCCCCGCCAGTGGAACATGGTACCATCCCACTCTCTCGGAAGGAGTGTTTGTATGGACATCCTTGAACAGATCAAAAGTGAGTATCCCAACTACAACAGCACCAGAAAGCGTATTGCTTCGTTTATTTTGGAAAATCCGACTCGCTGCTGTTTTCTCTCTTTGAAGGAATTTGCTGAAGAGGCTCGTTCTACCGAGGTCACTGTTCTCAATTTTTGCCGTTCTCTGGGGCTCGGACGCTATGTCGAACTAAAAAAAGCTTTGCAATCGCATGTATTAATCTGGACACGACCCGCGGATCGAATGAAGGCCCTTGCAAGTCGAAGCAGCGACAGTAACGAATTGTTCGACCAGGTGGTTAAGTCGGAGCAAAAAGCCCTGCGAGCGACCTTTGAGCATAACGGTCCCAAGCAAATTCTTTCTTTCATTCAGATGATACGGAAGGCTCGCCGGGTTTTTGTAGCCGCACATGGTGCAAGTCGTATTTTCTCTTCGGTTATTACCTACAGGCTCTCGCTTTTGGGGGTTGATATCAGCGAATTGGATATGGATAATCCCCATAAAACGATTTTTCGGCTGTTAAGCTGTAATCCTGCAGAGAGCCTTTTAATCGCTATAGCAACACCTCCGTACGGAAAAAGTACCATTGCAACTACCCGAATGTGCCGGTCCCGGGGAATCCCCGTGGTTACCATTACCGACAGTACCCTTTCTCCCTTGGTTGCCATGGCTGAGACCGCACTGATTTGCCCGACGGAATTGATGGGGCTCACCAATTCTCCCACCTCCATTATGGCGATCATCGATATTATTGCCGTACTCTTTCTTGCCGAGAAACAGGAGGACGAATTCTCCCGCCAAGAGGCTGTTACACAGCAATATGAACATTATCTTAAATTATTCAATAACGAATTATAGTTAAAACTTTAAATTAAAGTTTATATTGACCCTCTCCCCCAGCTCTGATACCATCTATCTAACCTTTTTCGGGGGCTCTTCTCATGTGGAAATATATCCTCAAACGACTCTTGATGATGATTCCTGTGCTCATCGGTGTGACCTTTATTGTATTTTTTATCATGGCACTGACTCCAGGCGATCCTGCTGCAATTATCCTTGGTGATCAGGCTAGTGCCGAGGCCCTTGCCCTGAAGCGGATCGAACTTGGACTCGATAAACCCATACCGATACGTTACCTCAACTACGTAAATGATATGCTTCATGGGGATCTAGGTACCTCATACAAAAATCAGATCAAGGTATGGGATCAGGTGTGGGATAAGTTCCCCAACACCGCTATTCTTGCCGTTGCCGGTATTTTGGTTGCCCTCTTGATTGGAATTCCGGTTGGTATCCTCTCTGCAAAAAAGCAATATACCTTCATGGATAACTCCTCGATGGTGCTTTCCCTTATAGGCGTGTCCATGCCCAACTTCTGGCTTGGGCTTCTTCTTTCTCTCTTTTTCGCATTGAAACTTGGCTGGCTGCCCTCTCAGGGGATGGGAACAGGTTTCCTTCCCTTATTGAGAAGCCTGGTTCTCCCGGCTATCACCCTGGGAACAGGGGCTGCCGCAACCGTTGTTCGAATGACCCGATCTTCCATGCTTGAGGTGATCCGCCAGGATTATATCTCTACTGCAAGGGCAAAGGGACTCTCCGAAAAAGCCGTCACCAAACACCATATGCTGAAGAATGCGATGATTCCGATCGTTACGGCGGTAGGTTTGCAATTTGGGCAGCTGCTCGGAGGGGCGATGCTTACCGAAACGATTTTCTCATGGCCGGGGCTTGGACGACTGATGGTGGATTCGATTACCAGTAAGGACATCCCGATGGTCCTTGGGGCGGTAATTTTCATGGCGGTTATGTTTTCATTTGTAAATCTTCTCGTGGACATTATTTACGCGTTTATCGATCCGCGCATCAAAAGTCAATACGATAAGGCTGGGGTAAAACGGATTGGCTTTAAAAAGAGGGGTATTGCAGCATGAGTAGCGAACCCAAGGCTCGTTCCCTCTGGAAAGAAACCTGGAGAAGGCTGAAAAAGAACAGGCTTGCCGTTGCTGGTATGCTTTTTTTAATTGCCCTGGTGCTGATCGCCATTGCAACGATCGTCATAGACTTGGTGATGCACAACGCAATCTATAATGACTATGTCATTAAACAGAACCTGCGACTTCGTCTGAAAGGGCCCAGCCCCGAGCACATTTTTGGCCTTGATGAGTTCGGCCGGGATATTTTCCTTCGTATGATTTGGGGAATTCGCTATTCGCTCTTTATGGGGACGATTGCGATTGCCCTATCCACCATTGCCGGCGGCATACTTGGGGCGATCGCAGGCTATTACGGCAAGGCGACCGACAATATCATCATGCGTTTCATGGATATTCTGCTTGCCATTCCATCCATGCTTTTGGCAACCGCTATTGTTGCCGCCTTAGGAACGAGTCTTACCAACCTGCTTTTGGCGATTGCCATCAGCTATGTACCCACCTTCGCCCGTACCGTCAGGGCTTCGGTGCTGACGATCAAGGACCAGGAGTTCATTGAAGCGGCAAGGGCTCTAGGGGCGGGAGACGGAAGGATCATCTTCAAGTACATCATTCCGAATTCACTTGCACCTTTGATCGTCCAGGCCACATTGGGCGTTGCAGGTGCGATTTTGTCCATAGCCGGACTCTCGTTTTTAGGGCTCGGCATTCAGCCTCCCACTCCTGAGTGGGGATCGATGCTCTCGAGTGCCCGTTCCTACATTCGTGAGGGGTGGCACATCACCGTTATCCCGGGGCTCGGCATCATGCTAACCATTTTGGCACTGAATGTCATGGGTGACGGGCTACGCGATGCACTTGACCCGCATCTGAAGAACTGAGGAGCGTAACGATGGACGAGCCTTTGCTCACGGTAGACAACCTGACCGTTAATTATGAAACAGACGATGGTATTGTGCAGGCGCTGAACGGGGTCTCCATTTCTGTGGGGCAGGGAGAGACACTTGGCTTGGTCGGGGAGACTGGGGCGGGAAAGACAACCCTTGCAAGGGGAATCATGCGCCTGGTTCCTTCTCCTCCGGGAAAGATCAAATCCGGATCAATCATGTTCGAGGGTAGGGACTTGCTGAAGCTGAACGAAGCCGAGATGCGAACCGTTCGCGGGAAGTCCGTTTCCATGATTTTTCAGGATCCGATGACCAGCCTGAACCCAATCTTAAGCATCGGTGAACAGATACAGGAGGTGATTGCCACCCACAATCGGGAACTCTCGAAGGAAAAGCTGCGGAAGCAGGCGAACGATATGCTGGAATTGGTTGGAATCTCCGCAGATCGGGCGCATGAATTTCCTCATCAGTTTTCCGGCGGGATGAAGCAGCGCGTCATTATTGCCATCGCCCTTGCCTGTAATCCGAAGCTGTTAATTGCCGATGAGCCAACCACGGCTTTGGATGTGACCATCCAGGCGCAGGTTTTGGACATGATCAGGACCCTGAAGGAAAAGATGAATACGGCCATGCTCCTGATTACCCATGATCTTGGGGTTGTAGCCCAGAACTGCAACAGGGTGGCGGTTATCTATGCAGGAGAGATTGTCGAAATGGGGACTATTCGTCAGATATTCAAGAATCCGACCCACCCATACACCATTGGGTTGCTCGAATCGATTCCTTCTCTTGCAAAAGAGGTTCATCGCCTCAATCCGGTTAAGGGAATGATGCCCGATCCCACCAATTTGCCGGTGGGGTGCAAATTCAACCCTCGGTGTAAGCATGCCTTCGAACCATGCTATGGCAAGGTGCCGCCGCTTACCGATATTGGCGCTGGTCAGCTGGTCAGATGCTATCTCGCAAAGGATAAGAGTTGATATGGCAGAGAAACAGGAGATTCTGAGAGTTGAGCACCTGAAGAAATACTTTGATACCCCCTCGGGATTGCTTCATGCGGTTGATGACCTCTCCTTTTCCATCAACAAGGGAGAGACCCTCGGAGTAGTCGGCGAATCGGGCTGTGGTAAATCGACCCTCGGCAGGACCATCCTTCGGCTTCACGAACCGACAAGCGGGAACATTTGGTTCGAAGGTCGGGAAATTACCAGTTGCAACAAACGGGAGATGAAAAATCTGCGTAAGCATATGCAGATCATTTTTCAGGACCCTTTTGCCTCTCTTAACCCCCGTATGACCGTGGGAGAGACCATTTCCGAGAGCCTTCTCATCCAGAAGCTTGTTGGAGGGAAAGATAAAGCCAGGCTCGAGAAAGAGGTGACGGAATTGATGGATATGGTGGGTATAGCCCCCCGGCTCATCAACAGCTATCCCCATGAGCTGGATGGTGGTAGGCGACAACGGGTTGGAATTGCCCGAGTGCTTGCCCTCAAACCTCTGTTTATCGTGTGTGATGAGCCGGTGTCCGCCCTTGATGTCTCGATTCAGGCACAGGTACTCAACCTGATGCAGGATCTTCAGGAGGAATTCGGCTTTACCTATCTGTTCATTACCCACGACCTTTCGGTGGTAAAGCATCTTTCCAATGAGATTTTGGTTATGTATCTGGGAAAGGTGGTGGAAAAAGCCCCGGCTTCCGCGCTTTTTGCCAATCCGCTCCATCCCTATACACAGGCCCTGCTATCGGCCATTCCCGTTCCGGATCCCGATTTTCCAGTCAGCCGCATCTTACTGGAAGGGGAATTGACAAGCCCTATCGATCCAAAACCGGGATGCCGGTTTGCGCGACGCTGCCCTAAGGCAACGGAGGCGTGCCTGAAAGGGGATATTCCCTTTGTTGAGGTTGAGCCGAACCACTTTGCGGCTTGCATCATGATTGGTAAGACTTGATAGCCCCGCTTTGCAGGGTAAAACGATATCAAGAAAAAGGAGAGAAGCATGAAAAAAGCTCTGACATGTTTGCTGTTCTTGCTCATCGCCTGCTCTTTTGTTTTTGCTAATGGAGCAAGTGAGGCATCCGCCGCTTCCGGTGGGTACAAGGACACCATCACCTTTGCACAGGGAGCGGACGTTACCTCGTTTGATCCCCACATTGGAAAGGAAACTCCCGCCGTGGCCGTGACCAACCACATCTACGATACCTTGGTGGATATCGATTCGGTCAGCGGTGAGGTGGTTCCTCAGATTGCGGAACGATGGGAACAGATTTCCGATGTTTCCTACAGGTTTTTCATCCGTAAGGGATTAAAATTTCACAACGGCGAGGATCTTACTGCCGATGATGTGAAATTCTCCCTTGACCGGGCCATTGCCAGTGCAGCGGTTTCCTACATCGTTGATTTTATCAAGGATGTAAAGGTTGAGGACGACTATACCGTAGTGGTGACCACCAAGGCCCCCTATGCTCCTGCCTTGCGTAACCTTGCGGTTCCCTTTGCCGCTATTGTTCCGAAGGACTATGTGGAGGCAAATCCCGACATTCTCAAGACCAAGCCCGTCGGTTCCGGGCCGTATAAATTTGTCTCATGGGCCCAGAGTGACAGCTGTAAGCTTGAGGCCTTCGACGACTATTATGCCGGTGCTCCGAAAACCAAGTACCTGGTTATGAAGGTTATTCCCGAGGCTGCTCAGAGGACCATCGCGCTGGAGACCGGCGAGGTGGATCTGTCCTATGATATTCTTACCTCCGACCTGAAGAGGGTAAGAGAGAATGAAAAACTTACTCTCTACGAAGCACCCTCCCTTACCTGTTTCTATATCTCCATGAACATGAGAAAGAAACCCTTCGATAATAAGCTGGTCCGACAGGCGATCAACTACGCCATCGATCGACAGCTTTTGGTTGATACGGTAAACAGCGGTACCGGTGCTCCTGCCGATGCCATCATTGCACCGGCGGTTTTCGGCTACTACTCTCCGGGACAGTATGACTACAATCCCGAGAAGGCTAAGAAACTGCTTGCCGAGGCCGGTTATCCGAATGGCTTCTCCTGTAGTCTTTGGGTCAATAACAATCAGACCCGTGTTGAGATGTGTCAGGCGATTCAGGAGATGCTCAGAGAGGTTGGTATCACCTGCAAGATCGAAGTAATGGAATTTGGTGCCTTCATCAGTCGTTCCACCAGCGGTGAGCACGATATGGCTTACTTCGGCTGGGTTACTTCCACCAAGGACGCTGATTACACCTACTACTCCCTGGAGCACTCATCACAGCAGGGTGCAGCCGGAAACCGTACCTTTATCGCCGATCCCGAGGTCGACCGCCTTATCGAGCTTGCCAGGACCAATACCGATACGGACACCCGTCGCGAAGCGTATAAGGATCTTGCAATTCTGCTCAAGGATATTGCCAACAACGCTCCGATTATTTATACCGCAATTACGGCGGGTTCGAGCAATAAGGTCGAGAACTTTGCTCTCGACCCCATTGGATATCACAAACTCGAAGGTGTCACCGTTCATAATTAGTCGTTCATATTTCGGGAAAAGGGGCCCCAAAGGGCCCTTTTCCCATCTATAGGAGGAGAGCATGTTGTTATCTGAAATGACTTGGCCGCAAGCCGAGAAGTATTTCAAGGAATCGGATTTAGTCATTATTCCCATCGGAAGTATCGAATGCCATGGAAAACATATGCCTTTGGGGACCGATACTCTTATTCCGGACAAAATCATCGAGCTTTTGCGTAGGCAGGAGGACCGATTTCTTATTGCTCCGACGATTCCTTACGGCGCCTGTGAAAGCTTGTACCCCTTCCCTGGGACCGTCAACCTGGGAACGGATCTTCTGTACGAGCTGGTGAAAAAGATTGTGGAAAATCTGAAACGGCACGGAGCAAAGAAATTCGTTGTGCTGAATGGGCACGGTGGAAATATTAAGGCGCTGGAACGTATCGGCTACGAGTTGGATGCTGATGGCTGTCTCATGGCGATTCTCAATTGGTGGCTCAATGTTTGGGAGATGAACCCCGAATGGAAGGGCGGGCACGGCGGTGGCGAAGAAACGGCAGCCGTTATGGCCATTGATCCCGACCTGGTCGACCGCTCTTATATCGATTTACCCCTTGAAATCACCGATCTATCCGATACGATCAAGGGGGCCGGTTTTAATACGGTGCAGTACGACAATATCACCGTTACGATTCCGAGACTGACCAATCACGTAACCAGCAACGGCTGGATCGGCCCCGATCATCCGAAATATGCCACCGTCGAGTGGGGGAGCGAGATGCTCCAAACCTTTACAAACTTCATGGTTTCCTTCCTGAAGGAATTCGAGAAGGTAGAACTGTAGGCAAACATGGACAAACAAGCAAGTATACGGAGAATTCAGCGTCTGAGCGACGCAAACGGCATCTCGGGATTCGAGGATGCGGTGGTAGAGCTTATTAGGCAAGAGGCAGAGGATCTTGGGAACTTCAGTGAAGACAGCCTCCGCAATCTTTATCTGGAACGCAGCGGCAACGGAAAGGACAGACCCGTTCTCCTTCTTGATGCTCATACCGATGAGGTAGGCTTTATGGTGAAGGCGATCAGGCCTGACGGGATGCTGGAGTTCATTACCATCGGAGGGTGGGTTCCTTTCAATATCCCTGCACATTTGGTCAGGGTACGTAACAGAGACGGTCTCTATATCCCCGGCGTGGTCGCAAGTAAGCCTCCCCATTTTCTCACCGAAGCGGAGCGCAAGGCTCCTCTGGAGGTTAAGGATCTGGTTATTGACGTTGGTGCAAGTTCGGCGGAAGAGATTGAGCATGAATATCTGATAGAGATAGCCGCTCCGGTGGTTCCTGATGCCCACTGCAGCTACGATGAGGTGCATGATATCCTCATGGGCAAGGCCTTCGACAACCGCCTCGGATGTGCGGCCGTTGTTTCCGCCATGGAAGAGCTTCGGGGGGATGAGCTGCCGCTTAATGTAGTAGGGGCCTTTGCTTCTCAGGAAGAGGTCGGGACCCGAGGGGCCGCCGTTACGGCACAGCGTGTTACTCCCGATCTTGCGATCGTTTTTGAGGGGTGTCCCGCCGATGATACGGTGGTTCCCGCTTATCAGGCACAGACCGTGCTGAAGCGCGGGCCGATGCTTCGTCACATTGATGCCCGTATGATTACGAATCCCCGCTTTCAGCGCTACGCGCTTGATATAGCCAAGAGGGAGGCCATTCCCGTGCAACGCGCCGTTAGGACCGGTGGTGCAACCAACGGTGCCCCTATTCATCTTTCCAATCAAGGAGTTCCCGCCATCGTTGTTGGTATTCCCGTTCGCTATGCACATACCCATTACGGGATATCCTCATATAGCGACTTCGCCCACGGGGTTGAGCTTGCAGTGAAGATCATACGGAATATCACACACGATATTATTGCCGGTTTTTGACATGGGTATTGGAAGGATGTTTCCACTGGAAGCGGTGGGCAACAAACGGCAGGAGTATCCTGCTTCCCTTGGTTCCGATGTGTGTTTTTGCATGTCCGGACGATGCGCAATCTATGCTTGTTTACTGGATCTTTTGCCTTCAGATAGCCGGCGGGTGGTCTACGCGCCGGCATATACCTGCGAAACGGTCCTTGCTAGCTACCTGAAGGCCGGCTATTCCTGCAGGTTTTACGATATTGATCCGGAAGGATTGCGACCCCGGTTCCGCGAAGAAGAACTTGATGAAATTTCGCTTCTTTCCCTGTGCGGATATTACGGTGTTTCCACCTATGATCGGGAATTCGTGAGGAGATGCGCCGAACGCGGCATTGTTATTATACACGACACGACACATACTCCTTTTCAGCCGGACCCTGCGGCGGATTACATTGCGGGCAGCATGCGAAAGTGGATGGGGATAGCCTGTGGAGGAATTGCCGCGAAACGAAAGGGACATTTTTCGATCTCCCCCCTTCCTGTAGATCCAGAACATCTTGCCGGACGCTACGCTTCCCTTGAGTTAGCCGGAAAAGCACAAAAGGGTGATTTACATGCGTCCTCCGAGGCTTCATCCGTTTTCTGGGAGACGGAAATGGCTCTCAGAAAAAGTTTTGATGCCTATGGCAGCGATGAACAATCTCGACGAATTCTCGAATACTATCCCTATGACGATATGATTGCACGAAGACGGGCAAACTACGGCCTTCTGCTGGGACTGCTCGGTCCTCCGACGGGCTGGGCGCCTGTTTTCCCACTCCTGCCTGAGAATGCGACACCAAGCCATTTTTCACTTTATGCGGATGACCGGGAGGACCTGCGTTCCTTTCTTGCCCAGCGGGATGTCGCTACTACCGTCTACTGGCCCATTCCCCCGATGATTGGGGACATTTCTTCCTACCCCGGGGCAGAGTGGATCTACAATCATATCTGCTCGATCCAGATTGACCAGCGCTACGGCGCCGAGGATATACGACTGCTTGCTTCCTGTCTTAATGCGTACAGCGGGAGCTGATCTCTATGCTTCGTGTCCCTCTTCCCGCACCTGAAACCGTGCGACCAGTTCTTCCAGTTGCTTGACACTACCGGAGTTCTGGTCCCCTGCATTTGATACATTCTGGGCCGCCTGGGCAATTTCGAGAATCCCAAGGGCCATCTCTTCCATGCCTGCCGTCGACTCTGCAGAGATATTCTGGAGGGTTTCCAGACTGGATGCAATCGCGGCAACCTTCTGGTCCATTTCACCCGACGAATTTTGCACATCCTGGGTTATTTGGACCAGAGAACCCAATGCCTCAACAATCTGTCCGCTACCGATGGAAAGCTCCTGGGTGGCATTTTGCATTTCGTTCATACTTCGGGAGACTTCCTTGATCATCTGGAGCATCCTGTCGAACATTTCTCCGGTTCGCTCGGTCGATTTGTCCGTGACGGAGATGTTTTCGATAACCTCTTTCAAGCTTTTAGAGATCTCTTTGGCGGAATTTGAGCTCGATTCGGCAAGGTTTCTGATTTCGTCGGCAACAACCCCAAAGCCCTTACCGGCCTCTCCAGCATGAGCCGCTTCAATTGCAGCGTTCATTGCAAGGAGATTGGTTTGGCTGGCAATAGAGTCGATCACCTCGATCATCTCCATCATGACATCAGCAGATTCGGCCACCTTTTTCATGACTTCCCGGGTGATTCCCATTTCGCTGCTGCCCTGTTCGGAGGTATGCTCAAGCTCTTCGGCAATTTTCAGTTTTTCGGCACTGGAATGGGCGATGGAGTTGATACTTGCGGACATCTCTTCGATTGAAGCCGAAGATTCGGTAATTGCCGAGGCTTGACTCTGAATCTGTTCATTGACCCGCTGTATAAAGTCTCTTACCTCGTCGGCCGAGCTTTTTGAGGAATGGACCTCCTCATCCAGATGATGCATCTGGTTTTTCATCTGGTCGCTGTTTGCTCTGATTTCCTCCACGGCCGCCGCTGTTTCGGTGGAGCTGGATGCAAGGTCTTCACTGATACTTCGGGTATTCCTGGTTACCTTTCCGATATCGAGAATCATCCCGTGGAGTGAAGAGACAAATTTATTGAAGTAATCCGAAAGTTGCCCGATTTCATCCCTTGAATCGACACTGCTGCTTACGGTGAGGTTCCCGGCACTGACCGCTTCGAAGTTCTGAATATACTCTTTCAACGGTCTGGTAATCATTTTGATGCTGAACCAGAGAAAGAGGCCCAGAAGGAACATAATCGAGACCGAGAGAAGCGTGATTTGTATCGCCGCCCTGGCCGTCGTGGCCTTTGCAGCTTCCAGACTGCTTATGATCTCAAAAGCCCCGTGGATTTCACCCACCTGCCATCCCTCTTTTATCCCACCGATGGGATCGGGGGTTCCGGCCGGTGAGCCGTGGCAGAGAAGGCACTCCTGGGTCAGCTTAATGGGACGAAAATAACGGATCTGGTTTTCCTCGTAGATCACTTTCTCTTCGAGGCCTTTTGCTTTCAGCTCTTCAAGAACCTTTGCCTCAAGTTCCGTCGGCTCGTTCTCCGGGTTACGGGGTGAAACCTTCGGGACACGAAACTGATAGTTGGCCTTTTCAGCATTTTCTTTTGCAATACTGATGGCGGTGATGATGGGAACGGCTTCGAGGAGTTTATCCCTGTCGCCCTCGGCGGCAAGATCATCAAAATTTCGAATGACCCCCATATTGATCTTATGGGCCATATTTTCTCGTGCCGCTTCCGCAGTGTAAACTACCGCATGGCTTTTTTCCAGGATTGCCTTTTCCGCCTGGCTCCCGATTGCGTTGGTAAAAACCACAGAGAAAATAACAGAAAGAGTGACAATACCCAGCAGTGCAATGGTCAAAATCTTAGCCGCAATGGGAATGTCTTTAAACCGGGTCATGGAACTCCTCCGAACAGGGCTCATTTTTTCTTATTTTATATGTTTTCCAGCAATTTGATAAGAAAGCCCCAAAGCTTTTCCACCGAGGGAATATTGAGCCGTTCTTCCGGAGTATGAACCCCCGGCATTTCCGGCCCAAAGGATATCATTTCCATACCCTTCAGTTTATCGCCGATGACACCACATTCCAAGCCCGCATGGATGGCAGCATGGGAGGCTTCCTCACCGGTAAAATCACGATAGATTCGTTTGCATTCGGCAAGGAGTTTACTGTTCGGATTGGGCGTCCAGGCAGGATAGCGTGAATAGTGGCGCACCTGACCGCCTGCGACACATATTGCGGCATTCACTTTTGCCGCTATGTCGTCAAGGGCACTCATGATCGAGGATCGCTGACTTGTCAGGACCTTCACCGTCGCGCTACAGCAGCCCTTTTGGGTTTCGATTGCTGCAAAGTTGGTACTCGTTTCAACCAGCCCCTCAATGCTCCGACTCATTGCCGCCACTCCGTGGGGCATGATACGCAGCATATAGCATATTCGGTCTGTAGACGAACGGTCGAACTGTTCGTCGGCTTCGGTATCCTGTTCAAAGATGAGGTTGAAGCCCGGTGCATTATCGCCCAATTCCGCTTTGATCTCCTTTCCGATTGTTTTCGCCAGCTCCTCTGCTTCGGCGACTTTCTCCTTTGAAAGGGTGAAACGGGCATGACATTCTCTGGGGATGGCGTTATGTTTTCCTCCTCCGTCGACGGAAACGAGGTTGAAATCTCCCAACTTCCGCAGTTCCCAGAGCAGTCTGCCGACAAGGCCGATGGCATTACCACGACCGAGATGGATTTCGCCTCCCGAATGTCCACCCTGGAGCCCTTCAATCGTCAACGTATAGCAGACCCGCCCCTGCGGTACAGCCTCGCTTGTAATCGGTAACATACCTTCGGTGTTGACACCTCCCGCACAGCCGATATAAAAAACCCCCGGTTCCTCCGAGTCGAGGTTGAGAAGGATTTTTCCGTCGATTATGGAGGGATCAAGACCCATTGCCCCAGTTAAGCCCGTTTCCTCGTCAACGGTAAAGAGTGCTTCAATAGGGCCGTGGCTGATTTCATCAGATGCAAGGACCGCCAGGGCCATGGCAACCGCAATGCCGTTGTCGGCTCCCAGGGTCGTTCCGTCGGCTTTGAGCCAGTCGCCGTCGACTACAAGTTTGATAGGATCAACGGTAAAATCATGCTTTGTCGTACGGTTTTTTTCGCATACCATATCGAGATGGCCCTGGAGGACGACTCCCGGATGGGCCTCCTTACCGGCAGAAGCACCCTTCTTTACCGCAATATTGCCCGCCGCATCGACTTTCCAGGCCATATGATGCTCTTCTGCGAATTGCCGGACATAATCACGAACCGCTGCCTCGTTGCACGAACAGCGGGGAATCTTGCTGATGGCCTGAAAATAGTGCCAGACCGAAACGGGTTTTCTTCCTTCCAAAGGGTTATTATTCATAGATGGCTCCTTAGTTTGTACATTTACGCCACTATAGTACCATATACCGATGTGAGCTCATATCTTTTTGACGGAAAATTAAAAAAAGGGGGCCGATTTTTGTTGCGGGTGGCACTATCTTATTACTATCTTTGGTGTCTGATAAAAAATGATGAAAAAATGGGACAACCTATTGACGGTTTAAAATGAGATGGGTATTTTTTGTTACCGAACAGTCGGTAACTTTATATGACGGATAAGCAGAAACGAAGAAAAGAAGAGATCATCGAAACCGCATTTCGAGTGTGGTCGGAGAGCTTGTTTAAAAAGACCAGCCTCTCAGCCGTTGCGGCGCGTATGGGAATAAGTAAAACAGCATTGTACCGCTACTTTTCGGGAAAAGAGGCATTACTTCTGGCTATGGAAGAATTTTTTCTTCGTTTGTACAACCGCTTATGCGATGAGGTGGTCAGGCATCGAGGCGAAAGGAGTGTTGCTGAGGCGCTGGAGGCGTATAACCGTATTTTTGTAGGCTTTTTTGCAAGGAACCCTCACTACCTCCGGTTTGCTCAGATTCGATTTATCCGAAAGCCTGAAGTCGGCGATTCCTTTCTTGCCATGACCTTTCGGAGAAATATGGATCTTTTTCCTGCTGAGCCTCTTGCAAGGGAGTTCGGCTGGAGGATGGCGCAGATACCGGTGATTGTTCGCTATATGCTGTCGGTTTCGAATTTTCTTCTTACCGCCGAATATTTCGGAAACGGAGAAGATGGTTGAGAGACTTCTGGAGGTAAACCGTCGCTTGATTATCTCGGGAATCGGCTTGAACGATGAACGGCGAGTACCCGATTTTAAGGTAATCGAGGAGCAATGTACCCTTTCCGAAAGGGATTTTCCCGAAACCGACCGAGTGATTTGTGCCGTAAGCGAGGTGGTCGCCGAGAATGGCCTTTGGAATACCACGGTGGAAAAGATCGCACATCGGCTGGGGATGAGTAAAAGTAGTCTCTACTTCTACTTCGAGAACCGTGACGAAATGCTGTGGAGGTTGATTGATCGGGAACGGCAGGCTTTTGGTGCATTGGTCATTAGGGAGATTGAACCAATAGGGCCCTTTGCCGATCAGCTTTACGCCTATTTTGTATTGTATGCACGCTATTTGTGGGGACGACCGGAGTTCTTGGCAACGATGAACTGGTATCGCTTCCAGGATATCTCTTTCCATCCACCCGAGGATCCGCTCTCTGGCGTGCTCAGATATTATCGATTTATCGAAGAGGCAGTTGAAGCGGGCGTTGTGTCGGAGAAGGTCCCTCTGGTTAGTTTCTTTCGGCTTTTGAATTTTTTGCTGATGCAGGAACTTTCCGACCATTTTCGAAGTGGTGATGACATAAAGCAGCTTTTTCCGGTCCTGCGGACGCTGCACCAACTTTTGTTGTATGGAGTACAAGGAGCGTAAATAATGAAACATGCTTGGTTCTTGCTATGCGCGGCGATGTTGTTTCCCGCCGCTCTGTTTGCCGGCGGAAGCCGGGAAAGCGGGACTGATACGGATTTTTCTTCTCTTGACGAATTGAAAGAATTTGCAACCCCCTCTTTGGATGAGAACGCGATAGCGAGGGCGGTGGATTCGGAAGCTCCTGCGGATATCACAGACGGAGCAGGTGAGGCTGCATTGCTTTCCAGAGAACGCATGCGGCAGAAAGAGGAGTTGACCGTTGATGTGGAGAAGGCGGTACGCCTGGCACGGGAATACAATCTGAGTCTGAAGGCCAGCCAGCTTGGTCTTGTTAAGAAGCGCCGGGCCCTGAGCACGGTCTGGAACAGTTTTCTTCCGACGTTACAGGTTTCCACTACGCTGAACAGGATGAATGAGGCACCAACCAGTTTTGATTTTAGTACCTTTTCGGCCTATGAGCTTTCTCCTTGGAATCAGAGCTTCGGAGTCGATGCAAGTCTCTATTTGAACCTGGCGCTTTTCGACGGGATTACCGCGACGAGGTTGAACTATGAGTCGGGACTTGTCGATTATGAGCAGGCGCGGAAACAGCTTGAGCGGGATGTCCGCAAGAGCTTCTACAACCTTTTGCTGATGCAGCAGAACCGGGCCCTTTTCGTGCAGCAGATCGCCGCTGCCAAGGACCGCTACGATCAGGCGAGGGTCAACTATCAGAACGGTTTGGTTCCTGAGTTGACGATGCTCTCGGCCAGGGTCGCCTGGGAGAATCTGAAGCCGAATCTGGAGTCGATGGATCTTGGCTACGATCAGACCCTTTCCGGTTTTAAGATGACCTTGGGGCTTTCCCAGGATACGGAGCTGCATCTCGATGGTGAAATTTCGGCAGATCCCATCGATCTTGAAGCCGATTCTCTGATCGATCAGTACCTTACCGGGAGACTCGATATCAAGTCGCTTCTGTACAGTCTCAAGAACTTGGATGTACAGCGTCGTGCGACCATCTCCCAGGCCCTTACCCCCGGTCTTTCCATAGGCTGGAGCTATGATCCGACCATGAACGACCCCTTTGGCGGGGGGTATTTCAATTCGGACAACTGGGAGCAGCCGAGCGGTATGTTCCGAATCACGGTTTCGATGAATCTGGAAGGCTTTCTGCCCGGCAGCAAAACAAAGGTTGAGCTGGCCGACCTGGAAGACGACAAGAGGAGCCTTCGGCTCAGCCTGATGCAGGCGATTGAGGGCGCCGAAATGGAGATTGATTCGCTTATAAAACAGTTGAACCATTCGAAAAACAGTATGACCAGCCTCAATCTTAATATTGAACTGGCCGATCAGGCCTATCGGATGGCTGAGGAGGCCTATCGTGCCGGAAGCAAGGAGCTTTTGGAGGTACAGAATGCGGAGATCGAGCTCAATAATGCGAAATATGAGCTTTTGAAAGAGAAATATAACTACGTGACGGGCTTGTTGGACCTTGAATATGCGTTGAATACAACGCTGGATAAGATAAAGGAAGGAAACGATGAATAGGAAAACCGTTAGCGGAAAAGCGGGAATTGCAGGGCTTTTGCTGATGCTTTTTGCACTGCTCTTTGTTACCGGATGCGATAAGCTCCCCGGTCGGGGGAATAAGGATGATACTGCCAAGGCCGGATCTGAGAAAGCTGCTGCAGAAGAGGATAAGTCGGAAACGATTTTTGCCGTGAGCGCCACCGAGTCGGTGACAGGCCAAATTTACAATTATCTCAATGTAAATGGTGATGTTGTGTCAAAAACCACGGTTGATACCTACCCCGACGTAGCAGGAAAACTGAGTAGAATTCTGGTAGAGGTGGGGGATACTGTTCGCAAAAATCAGGTTATTGCGGAGGTGGATCCCTCCAAACCCGGTATGAACTATGCGGCAAGTCCGGTGAAGGCTGCCATTACGGGAACAATCACCAGTATTCCCGAAGAGGTCGGCTCCATGGTAAGCCAGCAGTCCCCAATCGTGAGAATTAGTCGGATGGATGAGTTGCAGATTGAAACCTACGTTGCCGAGCGTTTTATTAGTAGGATGAAGGTGGGCCAGCGGGCTTTGGTTAGTCTCGATGCCTTTCCCGGAAAAACCTTTATGGCAAAGGTCATTGAGCTGAGTCCCCTAGTAGACGCCTCCAGCCGAACCATGGACCTGAAGCTTGATTTTGTCGGTTCTGCCGATGGGGTGAGAGCCGGAATGTTCGCTAAGATCAAAATCATCACCGAGGATAAGGAAGGGGTCGTGAAAATTCCTTCGGCAGGGGTTATCGAACGCTTTGGTGAAGACTATGTCTTTGTAATAAAAGATGAGTCCAGTGTCGAAAAGCGTAAGGTGACGGCCGGTATTGAGATCGATGGCAAGCAGGAGATCCTGGAAGGGCTTTCCGGCGGTGAGACCATCGTCATAAGGGGCCAAACACTTCTTGAAGACGGATCTTTAGTGAAAGTCGTTCAGAAGGTGGAACCTCTGCCCGTTAAAGATTCTATCGACTAATAACGGAGTTTTGTATGAGCGTATCAAAAACCGTCGTTGGCAAGCCAACGACGATATTTATCATTTTCCTGCTTTTAATCGGCCTCGGCATCTATTCCACGAGCGACCTGGCCATTGATCTCTATCCGGAGATCGAACCGCCTGTTCTCGTTGTATTTACCGGATATGCCGGTGCAGGGCCCGAGGAGATTGAGAAACGGATTACCCGAACCCTTGAAGGTTCTCTGTCGAACGTGAGCAACATCGAGAGTATCACCTCCACGAGTTCGGAGGGGAGCAGCATGGTCATGGTTGAGTTCACGTGGGGAACCGACATGGCCGAGGCTGCAAACAGCATCAGAGACAACCTGGAATTTGTTAAAGGGGCCCTCCCCGACGAAGCAGACAGCCCGATGATCTTCAAATTCGATCCCTCAATGATTCCGATTATGGGATTAACCTTGTCGGGAAACAGAACCCCAGAGGAATTGCGGCAGATTGCCGAGGACGTGGTACAGTCGAAGATCGAGCAGATCGAAGGGGTGGCCCTGACAAGTGTGAGTGGGGGACGTGAGCGAATTATCCGGGTAGAGATTCCGCAGGACCGCCTGGAAGCCTATGACCTTACGCTTACGCAGATTTCCAGCATGCTGCAGGGCCAGAACGTTCAGGTTACTGCCGGGAGTATCGTTGAAGGGAACATAGACTATCTGGTTACCACCAGCGGTGAATATGACAGTATCGATCAGATCAAAAATACGGTTATAAGCTACAAAAGCGGAAGTATGGCCGGTACGAGCGGAGATGGTTCCGCTGGTCAGCGTACGGTTCGTCTTCGGGATATCGCCGATGTATACGACGGCTATAAAGATGCGGACAGCCTTGTCTATATAAACGGAGAGCCGGGGATACAGATTGTCATTCAGAAACAGAGTGGCACCAATTCGGTTCGGACCGCAGACAATATTCGGAACAGGTTAGAGCGGATCAATAAGCAGGTTCCCGAAGGAATCACGGTAACCGAGACCTTCAATACGACAGATATCATCAAAGCCTCTCTCAATCAGGTTTCAAGCAGTGCCATTACCGGCGCCATTCTGGCGATTATCGTCTTGTTCGTTTTTCTCCGGAGCCTGAAAAGTACCTTTATCATCGGCCTGACAATCCCTGTTTCTTTGGTTGTTACCCTGATGTTGATGTACTTTTTCGGTCTGACCCTTAACATCATGACGCTGGCGGGGCTTGCCCTTGGTGTTGGAATGCTTGTCGATAACTCCATCGTTATTCTTGAAAATATCTATCGCTATCGGGAGAAGGGGGCCAAGCTCACGGCCTCCGCCATACTCGGCAGCCAAGAGATGATCAACGCCATTGTCGCTTCTACTCTGACCACCATCTGTGTATTTGCCCCGGTCGTGTTGTTCAAGAGCCAGCTTGATGTGGTCGGAGAGCTCCTTGCGTCTCTTGCTTTTACCGTTGTCATCAGCCTTTCCGCCAGTCTTGTGGTTGCCATGACCCTTATTCCCGTTCTTTCGAGCCACTACCTTCCCCTGACAAGCCGCAGGCAGCGTCCTATACGGGGGGGGCCTTAAGGCAATAGACGGGGTGATGGAACGTTTTTTTCAGGGACTTGAAAACCTGTATGCGTCGATTCTCAAGGGGGTCCTCCGTCATAAGATTATAACGATTGTCGTGGTGCTTGGTATCTTTCTTTTTTCACTTACCCTGATTCCGAAGACCGGTTTTGAGTTTATGCCAAGCATGCAGGAGGATCAGGTTAACCTGGGTGTGGAACTTCCGGTGGGAACAAAGCTCGAAATCACCGAGACTGTTCTCAAGCAGATGGAAGATATTATTCGTAGCGAAGTGAAGGGCTATGACGACATCATTACCGAAGTGGGTGAAGCCTCTTTTTTCGGACTCGGCGGAAGTGCCATCGGCTATAAGGGGAACATCAGGATCATGCTTCCTTCCTATAAGGAACGGATCGATTCTTCCGATGATATGAAACAGAAATTGCGCAAGCACTTCAACGATTTTCCTTCGGCGGTATTCTCCTTTGACAGTAGTCAGGGGGCTAGTTTCGGCGGAACAACTCCCATCGATATTCTGATCAAGACCGAAGATTTAACTAAGGCAAAGGATATTGCGGAAAAAATTCGTGACATTTTGAAGACCATGCCCGAGATAACAGAGCCGCAGGTTGACCTGAAAGATGGATTACCAGAGGTAGAGATTGTCATGGATCGAGACAAGATGTACTCCCTTGGCCTTAACGTTTACTCGGTAGGCCAGGAGATTCAGGCAAATCTCGATGGTATTACCGCAAGCCAGTTCCGTGATGGTGGAAACGAATACGATATCGTCATGTTTCTTGCCGATGAGGATAGAAACCAGATTCTCGATTTGAATAAGGTTTTCGTCAATAATCAGATGGGGCAGCGTATCCCTCTTGCCAGCTTTGCCAGATACCAAAAGGGTACCGGGCCTATTAGCATCAATAGGGAGAATCAGACCCGTGTTGTGCACGTAACCGCTGGAACGGTACCGGGAACTGCCCTGAACGAGGTAGCTGACCGGGCCCAGCAGCTGATTAATCAGGAAATTCCTGCCGATGAGGATGTGCTCATTGAATTCTCCGGCGATTATGAAGATTTGCAGAAGTATGGCATGAGATTTGTCGCAATCATTCTTGTTTCCGTGTTCCTCGTATTCGGGGTCATGGCCAGCCAGTTTGAGTCCTTTGTCGATCCGTTTATTATTCTTTTTGCGATTCCGCTTTCCCTGATCGGCGTCATCATGATCTATTTCTTTACCGGACAGATCTTCAACATCTTGACGGCAGTCGGTCTGGTTATGCTTGCGGGAATCATCGTGAACAACGGGATCGTACTGGTCGATTACACCAATCTGCTGAGAAAGCGCGGCATGAATATCCATGATGCCTGCGTGGAGGCGGGGAGAAACCGGCTTCGTCCTATCCTTATGACCACACTGACAACGGTCCTCGGACTGATTCCCATGGCCTTTTTTCCGGGTGAAGGCTCGGAGCTTGTGCAGCCGATCGGTAAATCAGTGGTTGGCGGCCTTTCGGTTGGCTCTCTTTTCACCTTGCTTCTCATTCCTGTGATATATGCAATTGTTAATGGGGTTGGTGAGCGTCGTCGGGAAAAACGGGAGGCACGTAAACTGACCAGGCAGAAAAATCGTTTGGAAGGAGATGAGGCATGAAACTGTTACGGGTTGAGATCATTGCCAACCGTTCTATCGAAGAAGATATGCATGATGCGTTTCGTAAAGCGGGAATTGTGCGTCATTATACGAAATTTCCTGTGGTTCATGGGGTCGGTACTTCCGGCCCCAGACGGGGTGATCATGTTTGGCCCGAGGAGAACTTTGTTCTTACCACTTATTGTGAGGAGGAAGAACTCGATGCTATTGTTACCTTGGTGCGCGAATTAAAGGAATTTTTCCACGACGAAGGGATAAAGGTTTTTGTTTCAAAGGCAAAGGAAGTTCTCTGAAGCTATTCCACCTCTTCGAAAGAGGTGGAATTCTCGGACGGATCATTATATAGTATAGCAATATGAAGAACAAAGAGCTTCGTAAGGAGCCTTCCGCCCAGGAACTTTTGAAGATCATTTTTAAATATATAAATCTCATTGCAAATGAACGGGATGTCGATCGTCTTCTTATTGCACTGGCCGATATGGGCCGGGATCTGATTACGGCCGATCGCTGTACTGTTTGGTTGGTTAACCAGCAGCGGGGAGAGTTATGGAGTAAGATTGCCCACGGGGTCGACCGTATCGTTATCCCCCTTTCGAAGGGAGTTGCCGGTTATGTGGCTACTACCGGAAAGAGCATGATCACCAACGATGCCTATGCGGATGAGCGTTTCGATAAGCAGGTTGATAGTGAAACCGGTTATCGCACCAGAAGTATTATTGCGCTTCCGATTCGTGATTCGGCCGGAGAGGTGATGGGAGTATATCAGGCGATCAATAAAATGTCCGGGGAGGACGGCTTCACCGAACGGGATTTAGAACACCTGCAGCTTGCTGCAAGCTATACCGGCAGTGAACTTGAGGCTGTTACCCTCCAGGAAGAGATTGAGCAAACCCAGCGGGAGATGATCGTTACCCTCGCAGAGGCCGGAGAAATGCGTTCAAAGGAGACAGGTGGACACGTCAGGCGGGTCGCCGAATACTCCTACCTTATTGCTCTGGCCATGGGAATGGATGCAAAGGAGGCCGAACTATTAAAAAAGGCCTCTCCCATGCATGATATAGGCAAAATTGCCATTCCCGATGCCATCTTGTTGAAAGAGGGCCCGCTCACCGATGAAGAGCGGGAGGTAATGAAGTCCCACACCGCAATTGGTTATGATATGCTGAAGTATTCGACAAGGGATCTTTTGAAAACATCGGCGATTGTTGCGTACCAACACCATGAAAAATGGGACGGCAGCGGTTATCCGCAGGGTCTTGTTGGAGAGGAAATCCATATCTATGGTAGGATTACCGCTGTTGCCGATGTATTTGATGCGCTTTCCTGCGACAGGGTCTACAAAGCGGCCTGGCCCAGAGATAAGATTGTTGCATTGTTCAAAGAGGAGCGTGGACGTCACTTCGATCCCGCACTTTGCGATATCATGGATGGGTTGTGGGATCAGCTGTACGCGATTAAGGGGCAATATTCTCACTAAACGTTTTGAACTTTGATCAAAGAAGCCGGGCTATCAAGTCGATAAGTTTTTTGTTTCCCTCGATTGTGCGTTTTGCCACCGCTTCGAGACACTCCATGTTTTTTACCCCTGCGTCATCCATCTCTTCACTACAGCCGTCAAGCAAAGGGTTAAAGCGGATATATGTTACTCCGGGGAGATGATTCAGCTGATAATCGACGCACTTATTTTGTCCCGTGCTCATCATTCCGAAAAGCGGGACATTGTTTTGCGGGAGGACCCACTCCACATAGCCCCAGCTTTTGATCTGTTTATAGCTTAATCGTTGTTCCAGTCGTCCTGAGCCGAGAGAAAGGATGAAGAATTTTTTGGCAAGGGGAAAAAGCCTGCGAGCCTCCACATAGGCACACATTGCCGGATTATTGGCAAAGACCCCGCCGTCGACAAGGCAGAATGCATCATTACTGTCCAGGCCTGTAACCTCGACCGGTGAGAAGTAGGTCGGAGCGGCCGAGGAACCTCTTGCTGCATCCTTTAGATAGAAATTCTCCTCTCCCGGAAGATTTTTCATAATGATGGGGCGGGCCGACAGGGTATCGTAGCTTGTTATCAGAACCCTTCCCAAGGCATCCCGAAGGGTGAGGTCGCCGAAGATATCTTCAAGTACACGATCGAAATTTCCCGCATCATACTTTTCCGCAAAGGCTTGGCGAACTGTATTCAGCTGTTTGAAGATATACCGTGGGAAAATCTCCGTTCCCTTTTCTCGGTACAAGCGCGCAATCTCTGCGGCGCTGTATTTAGGACGAGCTTTTGTGGATAAAATGTTGATAAGCCTGGGCATAAGCGGTGCCTTTTTAGCGTTTTCTTCGGGAGAATCTGTGGGTAATTTACTCGTTTGTGGAACGGCTAGACCGAGGCTTATGAGGCTGCCGGTACTTGTTCCCGCCATGATATCGAAGCAGCGGCAGAACGGTTTTCTTCTTCCGATGTTGTTTCGTTTTTTCTCAATCTCCTCGAGGATGAGCGCGGCAAGATACCCACGAATTCCTCCTCCGTCTACGGATAGGATGCGAATGGTTCTTCCTGGAGCCACTCGGCTATACCAGAGCGATTTGATGTGGTTCATGCCGATACCTCGCCTTCGGTAATATCCCGGATCCAAAGCCTGCTTCGAAAACGAAGAAGACCCATGATCGTTTTACACACCTCTTCCATTCCCAACAACAAAAAAAGCAGGTGAATAGGAAGTTCCCATACAAAGGCTCCCAAGAATGCGAGGGGGACCCCCACGAGCCAGACTCCGGAAAGATCCACAAAAAAGCTGAAGGCCGTGTCGCCTCCTGCTCTAAAGATACCGATGACGGTGTGAATATTAAGGGCCTTAAGTGGAAAGATAATGGGGAAAAGACGCAGAACTTGGGCCGTCATTAATTTTACCTGGTCGCTTACATTGAAAAGGCCGGGAATGAAACGAGCAAGAAGGAGTGCTCCGAGTCCTACGACTGCTCCGAAAAAGAATCCTATTGCAATGAAATGCTTCCCGGCTGTGAAAGCTTCCTCTCTCTTTCCCATACCGACCCGCTTACCAATCATGACCGCACAGGCATTACTTGTTCCCATAAAGATAATAAAAAGAAGATTGCTTGCGGTATCAACGATATTCATTGCTGCAATTACCCCGGTTCCCATTCTTGCAAATACAATCTTGTAGACAACCATACCGGTTGCCCAGGCCATTTCGTTGAGAATAACCGGGGTTGCGGTCTTGAGAAAACGACGGACAAAAGAGCGGTTGAAATCAAAAAAAACCCGGACGGGAGCGGCCAAGATATTTTTTTTGACAAAGATTGCATGGTAGAGGATGATCAGTTCCAGGCCTCGTGAAATTGTGGTTGCCAGGGCCGCTCCGGCAACTCCCATTTGAGGAAAGCCGAATTTCCCGAAAATAAAGAGATAATTGAGGATGATATTTGCTATTATCGATGCTGTCGTTGCCCGCAGTGGGGTAACTGCTTCTTCGATACTGCGCAGGCTTACCGATGCCAGAACACTTGCCGCAACAAAAAGATAACTTATCCCCACCACCCTCAAGTATTCGATACCGACCGTTACGACTGCTTCGTCGGTAGTAAAAATCCTGAGGATCTGGTCGGGGATGGTGAGAGAAAGAAGACTAAAGAGTATGGCGGCTGAACCCGCGAAACTAAAGGCAAAGCCAACGGTTCGGTGAATCGACGGGATATCTTTTTTTCCCCAGAACTGGGCGATAAAGACCGATGCGCCGCTTGAGACCCCGAAAAAGAAGAGAAGTGAGAGAAAAAAAAGTTGATTTGCCAGCCCAACTGCTGCAATCTCCACCTCTCCAAGCTGACCAAGCATAAGGGTGTCTACGACTGAAAGGCTTGATATGAGAAGATTCTGAAGTGCAACGGGGACGGCAATGCGAAGCAGCTCTTTTCGGAAAGAACGATCTCCGAATAGCTGATCAGTAACGTGCATACATACCTCTTATATTGTGCTCTGACTCTACGATGCTTTTAAGCTTTGGGCAAGCACAGAAAAAAAGTACCTGATGTATTGAAACCAAAATTTCAAGCCTTTATATTGAGCTTGCCTGCAAATTTGATATAGTGTTGATTGTCATGGAAAAAATAGTGACTCAAAAGGACATTGCGCAAGCCCTGCATATTGGTCAAATGACAGTATACAGGGCCCTTCATAATAAAGGGAACATTTCTCCTGAGTTACGAGAGCGCATACTCGCCTACGCTGACGAGGTCGGTTACCAAGCCAATCGGGCGGCTCAAACCTTGGTGCAAAAAAGGATAACTCGTATTGCAATTTTCTCTACTGATACGCCTCGTTTCTTTTGGGATTCTGTAGAGTCCGGAATAGGACTTGCGAAAGAACAGGTTAAACACTTCAATTATTCCGTGGAGTACTACCGTATTGGTAATAAAAATACTCCTAAGTATCTTTCCACCTTGAAAGATGTCATAACTGAAGGGGTGGATGCCGTCGGGCTTGTCAATAATGAAGAATATGATATGACTGCAATTTTCCGAGTATTGGATGATGCACAGGTTCCTTATATTTTGTTCAATATTGATGCTAAGGAGTCTCATCGCCTTTGTTATATCGGCCCTGACTATGTGGGAGGTGGTCGGCTTGCCGCCGAATTTATGGGGAAATGCGTGGCAGGAACGTCGAAAATCCTTGTAATAACCGATGATCACACAAAGCAGAATATTTCGGCGGAAGTTAATCATTTGCGTATTGACGGCTTTATGTCCGTGATGAAAGAGAAGTATCCATCCATCATTAATATTGTACAGGGCGTCGACCTTGAACAGTCCCCGATGGATATCGAATCCGAACTTAAGGCTATAGTAAACGGATCCGGGCAGCTGTTTGATGCAATATACTTGGTACCTCCGATTAATCAGCCTCTTATGAGGATTCTTGCCGAATCAAAAAGGCCGCTGCCGAAGGTCCTTTTACACGATACCTTTCCCGGCTACAAAGAGTTTTTTGCAAGAGATATGATAACGGCAATTATTTTTCAAAACCCTATTCAGCAGGGTTTTTACGCTGTCAAGGTCCTTGAGGAGATGGTGGAAACCGGCTTTATGCCTCGGGACGATATTCATTTGGTGCAGGAAGTTATGTTGGCTGAAAATAGTGATCTTGATAAAAATCACCTGTCATTTGACTGATATGCAGTGATCGTATGATGCACTATATGCAGGCTTCTTTTTCTTGACACATTGATTTACCCATGGTATACGTATATCAAGCTTAGCTAAGCTATTTTTTAACGATTCAGCTAAAAAAGCCTTTGCCATGTAAATGGTAATTTCCCAGCAAGGAGGGGAACATGAAGAAGATAGGGGTAATTAGCGTATTGCTTATTTTTTTGAGCACGTTTACCTATGCATCAGGAGATCAGGAAGCGGGAAAGACCGAATTGTTTTTTTTCTGTGGCCATGGTGATCTTGAAGAGGGAACAAAGGAGATAATTGCGGCGTACGAAGAGACGCATCCCAATATAAAAATTACAACGATTTTTAATTCAAAAGATTATGCAACGCAATTTCAATCGATGATGGCAACCGATACATTGCCTGATATCGTTATGGTTGATCAGGAACGACTGAAGGAATTTGTTGCTGCAGATATGTTATTGGATCTAAGCGACAGGCCCGTTGCATCTCGCCTGTTTGATGTTGCGAAGGAACCGAACATGATAGACGGAAGGCTTTATTCTGTTCCGTTTCATCTCCAAGGCTATGGGATGTTGTACAACCCGAAATTGTTGGCGCAAGCACATATCAACAAGGTCCCTTCTACTTTATCTGAATTGAAAGCCGCGGTCGACAAACTCAATGCTGCCGGGATTACTCCTTTTACTTCGATGTTTAATGAAACGTGGGCGGCCGATCAGTACCTTTTGTTCGGAATCAGCCCGATCTTAAACCAGGACCCCAGCCTGATTACGGGTCTGTATAATGGTAGGGTGAAATTCAGTGATACAAAATTTTCCGAGGTATTTAACTATATCGATATCCTCAAGGATAATGTTCCGGAAAATCCCTTCTCATATTCGTTTGGAGAAGGAGCCAGTTATTTTGGACAGGGGAAAGCTGCATTGGCAATCCACGGAGATTGGATTTTGAGAACGGCACTTGCCGTCAATCCTAATCTGGATGTCCATTTGGCAGCGTTGCCATATTCGGACGTGAAAGAAAATAACAAGATTGTCGTTGGTGTGGCAAACGGGCTTGGGATCATCAAGAATAGCAAGCACCTGCAGGAGGCAATAGACTTTTTCGATTACTATTCGACCCTTGAATCGGCCCAGATTCTTTCGAAATACAATTTTTCGTATGTTCCTCAGAAGGGATTTGATACCAAGGGACTCCATGCCGTTTATACCGATATCTCCGAAGCGTTAGACCAGGGCAATGTTATTCCCTGGGAATGGTTAAAGGTCGCTCCCGGTGGGGTGAAGCTGGAAGCCGGACAGTCGATGCAGGCTTATCTCAGTAACCAAATTTCCCAGGCCCAGGTCATGGAAAATGTCCAAGCGGCATTTGATGATGCAGTAAAATAAACCACTATGTACGTCTTGGTTGCTCCTCTCGAGTCGGATATCGGGAGCAACTAAGAGTATGAACGAAAATCCGATAACAAGCATATGAGATGCATATTCGATGAAAAAGCACTATTATAGCGCAGATTATTTTTTGTTTATTCTTCCGGCATTTTCTTTATTCTTTCTTTTTTTCCTGATTCCGGTCTTCAATGGGGTACGCTATAGTTTTTTTGAATGGAACGGCATATCCGCGGCAAAGACATTTGTAGGTCTTGAGAATTTCAGAAATGTTCTTAACGATAAGATCTTTTTCGAAGCTTTCAAGAATACGTTGAAATTTACCGTCGTACATGTACTAACCGTAAATCTTCTTGCACTTTTATTGGCGACCCTCCTGACAAAGCCTTCTGTTGTCGGGCGAAACTTTTTTCGCGGGATATTCTTTTTGCCGAATGTCCTTAGCCTCATTGTGGTCGGTCAGATTTGGAAATTTTTTCTTGGTCAAGCTTCATTCGAATTAGGAAAAAAGATCGGGGTTGCATTGTTTCAGATAGGATGGCTGAGTGATCCACACGTTGCTCTCTATTCGACGATCATTGCTTCGGTATGGCAGGCTACGGGGTGGTATATGCTGATCTATATTGCCGGGATAACGGCAATACCTCGGGAACTGTATGAGGCTGCAACAATCGACGGAGGCCGTCAGGTTTTTGTTTTTCGGCATATCACGTTACCGCTGCTTATCCCGTCCCTGACCATATGTATTTTCCTTTCGACAATCAATTCTTTACGGGTATTCGATATTGTCTATGCAATGACGGGCGGTGGACCTGGTCATGCAACGGAGACTGCCTTACTAAATATTTATAATACGACATTCAATTCTTTCAAATACGGATATGGGACGGCAAAAGCCATTGTGTTGCTGATTGTTATTATTGTTGTTTCATTTGCACAAATTATATTGCTGAAACGCAAAGAAGTTGATTTGTAGAGGGAAAGATGACAGTAGAAAAACTGCTCAAAACCATTCTTCTTTATATTATTCTCATCATAGGTGTCAGCATCTTTATTGCTCCTTTCTACTTTGTAATTATAAATTCCTTAAAGACAAATTCGGAATATCTAGTATCAAAGCTGGTTCTTCCCTCCTCATTCTACTTGGACAATTATGTTGCAACCATCGAGATGATGAAATATGGAAAAACTTTGCTAAATTCGATTATTATTACAGCTTTTTCCGTCTTTGGAATTCTTGTGATAGCTTCGATGGCTGCATATAAGATTGCAAGGACGAAAGGTATACTAAATACCATTTTATTTTTTCTCTTTTTAAGTGTATTTGTTGTTCCGTTTCAGTCCGTTATGATTCCCATAGTGGTGATGGCCAGACGATTGTCTTTGATGAACAAACTATATGGTATGGTTCTGGTCTATCTGGGTTTGGTTTCTCCGACCGCAATTTTTCTGTACAGAGGATTCATTCAGACCATTCCCCTCTCTTTGGAAGAATGTGCACAGATCGACGGCGCTTCGGTATATCAGATTTTCTTTCGAATTGTTTTACCGTTATTGAAGCCTATTACCAGCACCATTATCATCCTCCTCGGTCTTCAGATCTGGAATGATTTTCTTCTACCCCTTCTTATGCTGCAAACGCCTAAGAACTATACGCTGCCCTTGGCTACAATGCGCTTTTTCCAAACATATAATACTGCTTGGGGAAATATTCTGGCAGCGACGGTTTTGTCTTCAATACCTATGATAATCCTTTTTTTCTCAGCCCAAAAACAAATTGTACAAGGTGTAACCTCTGGTGCAATAAAAGGATAGGATAAAACATGAATATAATAAACACGACTCCTTTTTCTGCGGATAAGGACGGTATGGTCTGGAAAGGCGGCCGTGAGACCGTAATGGTGCAGGCCGTATTACCGGGAGTGATTAGGGTAGAAGCTTGGCAAGCCCCATCCTGTACGGAAGATTATTATACCATTGAGGCTTGTCATGCTTCAATAAGCGATAACGACTTATCAATACGGATTGAGAAAGAAAAGGCACAGCTATCTTCGGGTGACCTTCAGGTTGAAATTTCATCGGGAGGGCGGCTTAGCTTTTCGAATGTACAGACAGGCCGGTTGCTTTTTCAAGAAGCCGACTGGCTGCCTGGTAACCCAACTCTTTTCCCAAAGAGTCGAGCGTACAAAAGAAAAAATGGGGCTTGGAATATACAACAATTGTTTCTTTCACAGGACGAAGAAAAATTTTACGGCCTCGGACAACATCGGAACGGATTGTTCAATTATAAAGGTGCTGTTATTCCCTTATGCCAGCAGAATGGGGAGACCTCGATTCCCTTCCTTCTGTCTTCAAAAATGTATGGCTTTGTATGGAATAATCCGTCGTTGGGGCAGGTGGAATTGGTGAATAACCGCACCTGTTGGGTAGCGGAGGAGGCACGAAAAATTGATTACTACGTCATCACCGGGAGTGATTATAAAACAATCTATTCACGGTATGCAGATGTAACCGGCCATTCGCCGCAACTTCCTTTTTGGGCTACCGGTTTTTGGCAAAGTAAGTTACGGTATGCTTCCCAGGAAGAAGTTCTGAACGTTGTGGATGAGTACCAAAGACGAGGAATACCGTTATCAGCAATCGTCATTGATTATTTACATTGGACACGCATGGGAGATTTTGAGTGGGATGAGCGTTTGTGGCCTTCACCGGAAACAATGGTCGAAACATTGCGGCAGAAGGACGTAACCCTCGTCGCTTCGATATGGCCGGCAATAAATCCTAAGTCGAAACATGCGGAAGAATTATCCAAGAAAGGGTACCTGGTCGATTCTGTAAAAGGAATGAATCTTTTTTTCCCATTTTTTGATACGAATGATATTCCTCCGCTCTTTCTCCAATATTATGATGCCACCAATCCTGATGCACGCACCTATTTTTGGAAGAAAGTGAAGGCGATGTATTACGACAAGGGGATTAAAAATTACTGGTTGGATGGATGTGAGCCGGAGATATATCCCTTTGATATGGATAATCTTTTGTTTTCCCTGGGAGATGGGAAAGCCGTTGCCAATCTTTACCCCTTGTGCCACCAAAGAGGGATAGCCGAAGCATTACGTGCGGAAGGCGAAACGGATTTTGTGCTCTTGTGCCGCTCCGGCTGGCTTGGAACACAACGCTTTGGTTCTGCCCTTTGGTCTGGGGACATTTTGTCGAATTGGCAGACCTTTGCCGACCAGATTCGTGTAGGCCTGCATGTCGGTATGAGTGGTATCCCGTGGTGGACTTCCGATATCGGAGGTTTCATGGAGGGCAATATCCATGATGAAGGATTTCAGGAACTGCTTATACGGTGGTTCGAATATGGAATTTTCTGTCCTTTATGCCGTCTTCATGGTAATAGGGATCCCAGACCGGAAAATCCTACGGAATCCGGTGCAGACAATGAGGTTTGGTCCTTCGGTGACAAAGCCTATAAAGTTTTGCAAAAGATGCTTAGAATCAGAGAGAAGCTACGGCCGTATATCTACCGGGAAATGGAACGAACTTCTCAGGATGGACTTCCTATGATGCGGCCGTTATTTTTCGATTATCCGGAGGATTCGGCTTGTTGGGATGTCGGAGATGAATACCTATTCGGCTCTCAAATCCTTGTCGCACCCGTACATGAAAAAGGTGCTATCGGCAGAAGCCTCTATCTACCCCAAAATCGGCAATGGATGGATGCGTGGACAGGAACCTTGCATGAAGGAGGTGTCCGACTTCAGGTTTCTGCACCATTAGATATGATTCCCGTTTTTCTATCACCGGATTGTGATGAAAGTGTGGTGCAGGCATTTCGAGAATAGTACCTTTGATACGCGGAAAATGTGGTATTATGAGTGCAGTTCTGGAGAAGGAGAGAAAGTGGAAGAACTTGATGCATTGACAGTCACCGTAGTTGCGGAGGATTCCGTTGCTTACGAAACCCCTTATTTGGGACAGCACGGCATTTCTCTTTTCCTCAATGCTGTTCGGGGTGAGACAAGTGTCAACATTCTCATGGATGTCGGACAAAATCCGAAAGCACTTTTAACCAATATGGAATTGCTTAGTATTTCACCTGGATCAATTGATATGATCGTTTTGACCCACTGTCATTACGATCACACCCAAGGTCTTGTTGAGATTATCAAAGCGACGGGGAAAAGAAACCTTCCTGTCGTTGCACATCCCGATCTTTTTCGCGTACATGTTATTACCGACCCTTTTTTGCGCTATATCGGAGTACCGGGAGAGGACCGAAACAAAGTGGTGGAGGAAGCAGGGGGAATTTTGTGTCTCGTTTCCGATCCCTTGGAACTTATGCCGGGCCTCATGACGAGTGGAGAGATTCAGATGCTTACCGACTATGAAGAGGTTGGTATGGCATTGAAAACCATTCGAAACGGGAACGTATCAGAAGATTCTGTTGTTGATGATCTAAGCCTCTTCGCTGTGGTAAAAAATAGAGGGTTAGTCGTTATGACGGGCTGTGGGCACAGGGGAATTGTGAATATTGTCCGGCAAGGGGTCCGAAATACCGACACTCGGAAGATTGCATCTGTTATTGGGGGCTTTCATCTTATTGAATCTTCCGATGAAAAGATCGAAAAAACGGCCGAAGGCTTGAAGGATTTGGATATTGATTCGGTGAAGGCCGGACACTGTACCGGTTTTAAGGCCCAGGTTGAGCTTTATCATGTGTTTAAAGATGCCTTTTCTCCCATGCACGCCGGAGATATATACCGATTCTGATGTTGTGGGACCGTCTTAAGCGATAGGCGGTCCCACCGCTTGTCTATGATTCAGGCCATCTGTCCATACGGGAAAGAATTTCTTTTTTATTTCTGCTGATCCCTACTAAATAGACCAGATAGCCGACTATCATCCAGACGGCCGCATACAGGAGAGCCTTCCAGCCCTGAAGGATCAAAAGATAGACCGAAACAGCCAATCCAAGTGCAGGAAGACACAGGAATCCTTTTTTCCTGTATATTCCAGGAAGCTTGTCGACTAATTCCGGGAATTTTTTTCTTGCCATCAGGACGGCAATATGGGTGATGATCCAGTTGTACAGGAACATCGCTACAATAATTTCGGCGACAAGCTGAATCGTTCCGGAAATAATCAAGATAATGGCAAGTGCCGACGTAGCAATGAGTCCGAAGGCCGGTGTCCCGAATGTATTTACCGATGCAGTTTTGCCTCCCAAGATTCCATCTCGGGACAGTCCGAAAAACACCCGCGCCGCTACTGCCTGCTCACCGTTATGTGATGACAAAATCGCTGCCCATGCAACAATAACGATAAAGACGACACCGAAAGGCCCCATGAAGGTAGAAGCTACCGCAGCATAGGGGGCTTCAGATGCTGCAAAGTCCTTCCAGGGAAGCACTGCTGTTGAAACGAATGCCGATACAACATAGAGAAGTGTGGGAATTAAAATCCCTAGAATGATTCCCCAGGTAATGGTTTTTGCGGGATTCTTTGCTTCTTCCCCAAGATCTGCTGCCAAGGTCAATCCTGCATAGGAAAAAAGGAGCAACGATGTGGCCTTCATGACTCCGGCAAAACCCAGGGGTGATCCCATCATGATGTTTGCCCCCTTCATATGCGGAAAGGCTAGGATTATGTATATGAATATTCCCGCAACCATAAACAGGAAAAGGACATTCTGTACGATTTTCACGGTTTTTAAGCCGGCCCAATTGATAAGGGAAAATAGTATTGTAACTACAACCGCACCAATAGTGGCTGGAAAGACTATCGATGTTCCTGGAAGGGCGTTTAGGTAATTAATGAAGGCTTGTGCTGTAATTGCAACCGGTCCGATAACGGCAAGCCACATTCCCCAACCTGATAAAAAGCCAAGAGGCTTTGAAACGATTCTGGTTGGATACACGTAGCTCTCGCCGCCTTCCACCGGATGCATAAGGTTGAGAAATATTGTGCTTATACCGACGAGAATAACGGGGATGGCGCCTATTGCATAGGCGAGCCAGGTAAGCGAACCTGCGAATTGAGCCGCTATTCCGGTAACGATAAATACACCGGCTCCGATAATAATGCCCGATGTAATTGCCGTTACGTCAAGAATGCCAAGTTCCCTGTGGAGCCCGGTTCCTTTTTGAGACATACAAACCTCCTGAAAAAGATATTGCTTCTATGTATAGATATATTTACATGCCGACACCATTGGGTCAAGCTTAAGGATGTCGGTTCTTTTCCGGAGGGACTAAAGCTGTCTGGCCAAATCCGATCAGATCACTCCTGCCTGCCTGTCTAAGGGCTTTACGGACGCGGTCGTAGTTTTTCGGTCTGTTGAATTGAAGCAGGGCGCGCTGAAGATGCCGTTCTTTTTCACCTCGTGGGACGAAGATCGGTTTCATGGTTCTGGGATCGATGCCGGTGGCCCACATGCAGGTTGATAGGGTTCCCGGGGTGGGGTAGAAGTCTTGTACCTGGTCGGGAATAAAACCGCTTTTTTTCAGGAAAAGCGCCAACGCAACCGCTTCGTCGAGGGTGCTTCCGGGATGGCCGGCGATCAAGTAGGGAATGAGGTATTGCTTCTTGCCTATCCGTTTCGTCTCTTCGTAAAAAAGGCGGGAGAATTGTTCATATACCTCTATCGGTGGTTTTCCCATGGCTTCGAGGGTTCGGGGGCCGGCATGTTCGGGCGCAACCTTGAGCTGCCCGCTGATGTGATGTGCAACCAGTTCCTTTAAGAATCTTCTGTTTTCATCCAGCAGGAGATAGTCGAAACGAATACCGCTTCTGATGAACACCTTTTTTACGCCGGGAAGCCTGCTCAGGCTCTCCAACACGTCGAGATAGGCCGTATGATCGACCCTGAGCGATGGGCAGGGTTTGGGAAAGAGACACTGGCGGTCGCTGCAGGCACCTCGACGTTTCTGTCCCTCACAGGCTGGTGCATGAAAATTGGCGGTGGGACCGCCGACATCGTGGATATAGCCTTTGAAATCGGGATCGGTTATAAGTTTTTGGGCTTCCCGGATGAGGCTTTCCTTGCTTCGGGGCGTAATGATCCGCCCTTGATGAAAGGTGAGTGCACAGAAACTGCAGCCCCCGAAACAGCCCCGGCTGCTGACAAGGGAGAAGCGTACCTCCTGGAGCGCAGGGATGCCTCCCGCTTTTTCATAGGAAGGGTGGGCCTTACGGCTAAAAGGCAGTTCGTAGACCGCATCAAGTTCCTCCGTTGTGAGGGGAAAGGGAGGAGGATTGTGGACTATGAAGCGATCCCCGCAAGGTTCTATGAGGGTGGCGGCCCCATAGGGGTCGGCATGTTTCATCTGGAGTGCAAAATGTTCGGCATAACGTGTGCGGTTTTTGATGAGTGCCTCGTGCGAGGGTAAAAAAACGGTTTTTGACCTTGTGATATTATCATCTGGTGATAATATGATACTGTCATATACAGTATCATTTTTCCCGACGACCCGGACCAAACCGCGAATTGTTTCCACATTGGGCTGGCTTTCTTTTTCGACAGCCGCTTCTAATGCCGCCGCCAGAGCAAGTATGGTAGTTTCAGACATCCCGTAGAGAAGATAGTCGGCCTTAGCATCGAGAAGGACCGAACGGCGGATGGAATCACTCCAGTAATCATAGTGGCTTAGACTTCTGAGGGAGGCCTCAAGCCCGCCGAGTGCGACGGTAACCCCTTTAAAGGCCTGCCTGATCCGACTGGTATAGACTACCAGACTCCGGTCGGGACGCAGGCCGGCTTTGCCGCCGGGCGAGTAGGCGTCTTCCCTTCTGGGGTGCCGTGATGCACTGTAGTTTGCGACCATTGAGTCAAGATTTCCGGAGGTGACCAGAAAGGCAAGACGAGGCCTCCCAAAACGGCTGAAATCCTCTATGTTTCTCCAGTTCGGCTGAGCTATGATCGCGACACGGTAGCCGCGGCTTTCCAGAAGGCGACCGATAAGGGCTGTCCCAAAGGAGGGATGATCGACATAGGCATCCCCGGAAACGATGATGAAATCGGGGATCGCTGTTCCATACTGTGCCTTGAATTCCTGCTCTGTGAGGGGCAGGAATTCGGCGTGGTTCTTGTGCATTGCACTTGAGTATAGAAGAAAGCCGACGCTATAAACAGGGGTCACATACCAACGGGGAAGAGGGTTCCCTGTTTATCCAATAGCCGCTGTTCGATACCATTGACAATGGCCTCGAAGTCTTTGTTCTGCTCCACAAAATCCAAGCGATCCGCGGGAACTATCAATATCGGGGCAAGGGTGAAATCGTTGATCCACCGATCGTAGAGCCGATTCAGCCCCTGGAGGTATGTGTCGGAAATGGAGGCCTCGAAATCCCTTCCCCGAAGAGCAATACGTTTTTTTAGGGTTTTCACCGATGCCCTGAGATAGACGATTAGGTCGGGCGGGGGAAGCATGGTGATAAGGGTATGATACAGTTCCAGGTAGGTTTCCCAGTCGCGCTTTACCATGGATTGCTGTTCGTAGAGGTTTCTGGCAAATACTTCTGCATCTTCGTAAATGGAACGATCTTGCACCACAGAGAACGGATCTTCTGCCAAAAGGTGATGAGTCCTGACCCGGTGCGTGAGGAAAAAAGTCTGGGAATGGAAGGCCCAGCGTCTCATATCCGAATAAAAGTCTTTGAGGTAGGGGTTTTCCGTCACCGGCTCGTAATAGGGCCTAAAACCAAGCCGATCGGCCAGCTTTTTCACGAGGGTGGATTTTCCCGCACCGATATTTCCCGCAAGCACGACATATTTTTTCATGGTTCAGCGTTCCCGGATCTATACTCTATGCACTTCGGGAGCGCTGAACAAGGGGACTGGTCAGCTGTAGAAGGGAGAAATTTCCGTCTTCCCCGTCATGCCGCAGGATTCTCGGATGATCATTCTTGTTTCGGCATTAATAGTTCGGGCCGGGGCATCCGGATGTTCGATCCTCCAGAGGAGGGTTTCCAGGGCCAAGTTACCAATTTGTTGTACGGATTGATGAATGGTTGTGAGGGGAACTCTCAGCATTTGAGCGTAATGTACATCGTCAAATCCTACTATCCTGAGATGTCCCGGAACAGAAATACCGGCGGACTCGCACGCACCTAAAAGCGCCGAGGCCGTTTCGTCATTGCCGCAAATCATATTGAAGGGGGGGGCCTCGGGATGGTCGAAACGAGAGGTTATATATTCGAGTTCCTCAGGATTGACCAGGTGGATCCATTCTGCTTGAGGTATGATTCCATAATCGATGAGAGCGGTACGGTAGCCCCTCAATCTGATTGAAATCGTGTACGCGGAGTATGGACGGGCGAGGAAATCGATCCGTTTTTCTCCGTGCCTGAGATAATGACTGGTTGCCATATATGCCGCACGAAAATTATCGATGCCCACGAGATCAAGATTACTGCGTTCCGGGAAGGGGAGATAATCCGAGTCGATCAGGACAATAGGAATCCCGGCATCCTGAAACATTGATATGATTTTTCGATTGATCTGATCGAACGAGGGGCTCAATTCAAGGGGTTCGAAGAAGACGCCTGCAATGTGGTGGTCAATATAGCGTTGCGTAACATCGACTAAACTCTTTGCTGCTTCCGTTGTTCTGATTTCCGAACCACTCCAGAGAAGTGAGCATTGATTTTTCTCCGCATTGGCAGCGATCTGCGTACAAATTGGTTCGAAAATCTCTCCTTTACCAAGGCCAGGTACCAAGAGCCCAAAAAGACGGTTGTTGAATCTGTTTTTGTAGGAATGGAAGTTGTTAACGAAACTTCCGGATCCTGTTTTTCGAACAATGATCCCCTCTTCCTGAAGAGCGTTCAATGCACGGGTGACTGTCGGCCGGGAGACCTTAAAGCGTGAGGCCAGTTCAACTTCTGTCGGCAAGCGGTCACCGGCATGATATCTACCGTTTTCAAGAAGATTTCGAAGTTTATCATAGATATACTGATATTTGAACTGCATGCGCTCAACTTTGTTTGTCACCTTTCTCTGCCTTTCCTTCTGTCGTTTCGCCGTCTCAGTATAGCGAGGTGAATGCCTTCGGAAAAGCGATCCCCCTTGCATTTTTCGTTCTTTTCCATCAATGCATGTTTTTACTGCATTTAAGTATACAGGATTGTAATATGATATTATCATATTTGTAATATTTTTTCTTGACAAATATGCAGTTTGTGCAGCTACAATGTATGATAACAATGTTTTAAGGAGGAGTTTATGAGAAAAGTAGTGCTGATACTGCTTTGTGGCATGTTGCTTGTCGGAACACTGTTTGCCGGTGGGCAGGGAGAAGGTGAAAAAGTTCTTCAGGTGGCGGCTACCTTCGGCGATCTTGGAAATCCCTTCTTTTTTACCATGGGTAAGGGAGTCGAAGATGCAGCAAAGGCAATTGATCCCAATGCAAAGGTCACTGTCCAATCGTCGGGCTATGATCTCAATACCCAAACCAGCCAGATGGAGAATTTCATTGCGAATGGTGTGGATATTATTATCTTGAATGCGGCCGACACAGCAGGAATTGCGCCTGCCGTACGGAAAGCAAAAGAGGCTGGTATTATCGTGGTTGCCGCTGATGTAAATGCAGATGGCGGAGTCGATGCAACGGTTACCTCCAATAATTATCAGGCTGGTACCCAGGCTGGAGAATACATTGTAAAGAGGCTTGGAGGGAAGGGAAACATTGTTATTATCAATGGCCCTCCTGTGTCCGCCGTTATCGACCGGGTGAATGGAGCAAAAGAGGTTTTCGCCAAGAATCCGGGAATCAAGATTCTCTCCGACAATCAAAACGCCGGTGGCAACCGTGAAGGCGGGCTTCGCGTTATGACTGATCTTCTTACCGCTTACGACAACATTGATGCGGTTTTTGCTATCAATGATCCAACCGGTATCGGAGCCGATTTGGCGATCAAACAGGCAAAACGCGGTGATGAAATGTTTGTTGTCGGTGTCGATGGTGCTCCCGATGCTGTGGTTGCACTCAACGATACGAGCAGCTCTTTTGTCGCCACCCCATCACAGGATCCGTACACCATGGCTACAAGGGCCGTGCAGGTGGCGTATGAAGTAATACAGGGGAATCCCCCTAAAGAAAAGCTGATACTTATCCCAACCACATTGATCACCAGGGACAACGTTAGTGAATACAAGGGCTGGACCGAACCGGAATAGGTTTATCGTTCGGACTATGCAGTGTGATAGTGGCGGCCTCCGAATGAGTGAGGTCGCCACCATGTACTACTTACGGGGGATGTATTTCATGGATGAACAAGATCGAAAGGAACCGATTCTTTCCGTCCGGAATCTGAGTAAACGCTTTCCCGGCGTACAGGCACTGGACGGGGTTTCTCTGGATATTTATGCCGGAGAAGTCCACGTACTCATGGGAGAAAACGGTGCCGGAAAAAGTACGTTGATGAAGATTCTTGCCGGAGTCTATAAGGCTGACGAAGGAGAGATTCGTATAAACGGGCGGTTGGTTGCTCCCGAAAATCCGCTTCAGGCCATGGCACTTGGGGTTAACCTAATCAATCAGGAGCTTGGCGTTGCCACAAATTTGACGGTGGCGGAGAACGTCTTTATGGGAAGCGAGCCGCATCGTTTTGGGGTGATAGACCGGCACCAGATGGCTATTCGGACTCAGGAGGTTTTGAAAAAACTTGGTGCCCCTTTCCAACCGGAGGTGCGGGCTTCCCTCCTTAAAGTTGCCGAGCAGCAGCAGGTTGATATCGCTCGTGCTCTTGTACATAACGGCAGAGTACTGATTATGGATGAGCCTACCGCAGCACTAAGCGAGAGGGAGATCGACAGGCTTTTTGATCTTGTCCGCAGCCTTCGGGAACAAGGCCTGGCCATTGTTTATATTAGTCACCGTCTCGCAGAGGTATCGGTAATAGCGGATAGGGTATCCGTTTTGCGAGACGGCCAATACATCGGAACAGTCACGAAAGATAATATGAATAATGAAACCATCGTAAAGATGATGGTTGGGCGTTCATTAAAGGATTTCTACGAACATCAAACCGCCGAGAAAAAAGATGACAACTACCTGGTTGTTAAGCATGTGTCGGACGGCAAACGGGTAAAAGATGTTTCCTTTCAGGCTGCGGCAGGTGAGATCCTTGCTCTCTCGGGGCTTGTTGGTTCAGGACGGACCGAGCTTGCCCGTTTGATATTCGGAGCGGATAAGCCATTGACGGGCGAAGTAATCGTCGAAGGGAGAAAACTGACGATTACTTCACCAAAGGATGCAATTCACCAGGGGATTGGTTACGTACCAGAAGATCGAAAAATAGAGGGGCTTTTTCTGGGCATGAGCAGTCAGGAAAACATCGTTATGAATGTCATGGAGCAGAAGGCGCGTTTCGGCATCTTAAATAGGAAAGAAAACGTCTCCATCACTGACCATGCAATAAAGCAGCTGAACATCAAGCTTTCCAACCCAAGAAACGCGGCGCTCTCGCTTTCCGGAGGAAATCAGCAAAAGCTCCTTCTCGCCCGTTGGTTACAAATCAAACCGAGGGTTTTGATTCTTGATGAACCGACCCGGGGTGTTGATGTGGGAGCCAAAAGTGAGATCTATAAACTGATCGGAGAAATTGCCCAAAACGGCGTTGCCGTTGTTTTTATTTCAAGTGAGCTGCCTGAGGTCGTGGGCCTTGCTCAACGGGTGCTGGTCATGCGCGAGGGGCGAATCACCGCAGAATTGCGGGGACCTGAGCAAATCAATCAGGAAATCATTATGGCATATGCAACGGGCATTCGAAAACCGGACTACACTTTTTCCGCATGAATTCGTGAGGGGGAGAGAAAAAAATGAGTTCAAACAATTTGGCGACAAAGTTAAAGCAGCAGAATTCTGCGATTTGGGAAAGCCTCGGAATCCTTCCGATTTTACTTGTGATTGTCATTCTATTTTCACTTTTAAGCGGTAATTTCCTGCGACCGACAAATCTCATGAACATTCTGAGACAGGCTTCGATTAATATCGTGCTTGCAGCCGGTATGACTCTTGTTATCTTAACCGGCGGTATTGATTTATCAGTTGGATCTATCTTGGCAAGTACTGCCGTGGTCAGCCTCTTGGTATCGTTGAATCCCTCCTTGCAGGCCTTTACGGTCATCGTCCCCTTACTTACAGGTTTGCTTTTTGGTGTGATAAATGGGGTTTTGATTGCTTATGTAAAGTTGCCCTTCTTTATTGTTGTTCTGGGAAGTATGACAGCTCTTCGAGGGGCCTCGTATCTTTTGGCGAATGGTACCACATTGATTAACAATGATTTGAATTTCGCCTGGATCGGTAACGCCTATCTCGGCCCTTTCCCCTGGCTGGCCATTATAGCCCTCGCGGTCATCGCCATCATGTGGTTTATCCTAAGAAAAACCGTTCTCGGTGTACATATTTATGCCGTAGGAGGAAACCCAACTGCCGCTCGGCTAACCGGTATCAACGTAAGTTTTGTTCTTGTTTTTGTGTATGCCATGAGCGGCCTGCTTTCCGGCCTTGGTGGGATCATGACTGCCAGTCGTCTTTACAGTGCATCCGGACTTTTAGGAAATGGCTACGAACTTGATGCCATTGCTTCGGTTATCCTGGGGGGAACCAGCATCTCCGGCGGCAGCGGAAGTGTTGTTGGAACATTAGTGGGGGCCCTGATTATTGCGGTGCTGAATAACGGGCTTACCCTTATGAATGTCTCTTATTTTTGGCAATTGGTTGTACGTGGCATCGTTATTATTGTTGCGGTATTAATAGAACGATTTCGCCATCGGAAAAAAGTCTGAAGATCATATTTGACATGTATTTAGGCATCGATCTGGGGACCGGTTCGGTGAAGCTTATGCTTCTCGGGCCGGATGGAGCTGAGCATACCGTCTCTCGTTCGTATGAGGTTTCCTCTCCCCATAGCGGCTGGGCGCAGATTGACACGGATATATGGCTTGCGGCCTTGTTTTCATGTATCCGGGAGCTTCCCGGGGTGGAACATGTGAAAGCCATAGGGCTTTCCGGCCAGATGCATGGCATTGTTCCGTGCTCGGGAATGAGCGGAACCGCGCCTGTTGCTTTGGGGCCGGCCATTACCTGGGCGGATCAGCGGGCGGCGGAAACCTTACCCGACTATAAGGCCCTTTCCGAGCAAACCCTTTCGAAGCTGGGAAATCCCCCTTCCGCCGGGATGGCCGGACCGATTCTTTTATGGCTTAGGGACCACATGCCCGAACTCTTTGCCAAGATCGATATTGCGTTTATGCCAAAGGATTTTATTAGGGCTACGCTGACGGGAGATCGTCTGACCGACTATTCCGATGCAAGTGGAACACTATTGTACGATTTTTCGATACGAGGGTGGTATGCAGATCTTCTTAGGGCGATTGGGCTTGATACGGCTCAACTTCCTCAAATTCGGGCAGGCAATAGTATTGCAGGTTTTGTCAGCGACGATGCCGCTCGTCGATTCGGACTTCCTTCCGGAATCCCTGTAGCGGTGGGGGCGGGTGATACCCCAGCCGCTTTCTTCGGGACAGATTTGCATGATCCCGGGACCGGGCAGATTTCCATCGGAACGGCCGCCCAGATCGGTGTTCCGATGGCGGAACGGAACATTCATACGGTCATGAACCTCAATCATTTTGAGGGAGTACGGCCTGGCTCACGGTATCGGATCGCTGCAATGATGAACGGCGGTCTTGCGCTTGAATGGGTACGCCGTCAACTGGGTTTTTCCTGGCAGGAACTTTATCGTTCTCTGGAACGACGGGGACTTGAGACTCCGTCGGATCTTATCTTTATCCCCTATCTTTCAGGAGAACGGACACCTCATATGGACCCTGATGCACGGGGGGCATGGATAGGCCTTTCGCTCCATCATCAACGGGAGGATCTTGCCCTGGCGGCACTGCTGGGGGTGGCCTCAACTATCCGTCTCGGCCTTGCTACCCTCCTCTCGGCGGGAAATTCTTCAATTAACCGGCTGCGCCTCGTAGGAGGTAGCGCCAGGTTTCCCTTCTGGCGAAAGGTTCTTGCCGCAATGCTGGAACGGGACCTATTGGTTTCTCAGCAGACCGATACTTCGGCACGGGGAGCCGCCCTTATGGCGGCGGAAGCTATCGGGGAAAGGCTTTTTCCCTCCCTCGGCTTTGATTGCGAGTATGCCGAAAGTTACTCGTGGATGAAAGATTATTTCCAAAAACAACAGGACCTCTATTATAAAGTTTTCTAAATTCGGGCAATTCTGAGCTGATACCGCTATAATGGAAGGCAATGGAGTGGATATTTCATGGCTGATAACACCGTTGTCATTTTGTGGTTTTCTATCGTATTTCAATTAATGGCGGCTGCCTATGCGCTATTTCTCATTCGAGTGACCGGATTACGATATTCCTGGATTTGTATATCTCTCGCTTTGATTCTCATGAGCGTCCGACGAATCGTTTCGCTTTCGAGCGGGCTTTTAGGGGTCGCTACGATGGGGGAACCCCTATATGAAGCAATTGGGCTTTTGCTTTCAATGCTCGTTTTTTTGGGAATTGTGGGGATTCGTTCTATCCTTGTCGAGTGGAGAAAGAATCAGACCAAGGTGGAGGCGCTCCTTCAGGAAAAAGAGATGATACTGAGAGAGGTGCACCATAGGATCAAAAATAATATGTCCACGATACTCAGCTTTCTTTCGCTTCAAGCCGAAACACTGGGTTCGTCACCGGCAAGAGCCTCAATTGAGGAGGCGGAAAATCGTGTTCGAAGCATGATGATTTTGTACGATAAACTGTACAGGGGCGAGAATGTCGATGCTTGTCCCATCGATCATTATCTTCCCTTGCTAATCGATCAGATTCTTGCAACCTTTCCAGATAGTGAGTCGGTCGAGGTTGAGAAGAGTATCGGAAATTTTGAGCTGGATGCAAAACGTCTTTCCTTGGTTGGGATTATCGTCAACGAACTTTTGACGAACAGCATGAAATACGCTTTTTCCGATGCAACACGTGGACATATTCGTGTGCGTGCAGAGCTGGAATCCGGACAGGTCCTGATTCGCTTTGAAGACAACGGAACGGGAATCCCTGCTCATGTCGATTTTGATGGTACCTCGGATTTAGGCCTCCGAATGATTAAGGCGCTTACCACTCAGCTTGAGGGTACCGTTCAACTGGAACGGGAAGAGGGAACCTGTATTTCAATATCCTTCCCGTTCCAATAGATCTTTTCAAATGGAAAAACGCTTCAGGTTATCTTCGATCCTATTTACGGCCTCGACCGATTCTGAAAAGAGATCCTGTAATGTAACCATCGAGCCGGTAACCTCCTGAACACCCGCGCTAATCTCCCTGATTCCCAGAAGGATCTCTCTGCTTACCCCCTGTAGGCCATTCATCGATTCTGCAATTTCACCTGCACCGTTATTGATTTCCGAAGAGGCTGACTTGATGGATTCTGTTATTTCCGTAAGCTCATTTATCGCAATATTGATTTCATCCGCCCCGGTATTGATTTCTCCCATGGTAGAGGAGACTTCCTGAAAGGAACTGGCTAGATTGGTAACTCCCAAACGGAGCCGGGCAAAGGAGGACTTGTTTTCCTGCGCCGATTCCTGGGCCTCTTGTATGATCGCATTTACTTTCCCTAATGTTTCGGCAATTTGTTTGGAATTAGATGAAGTTTCTTCTGCAAGTTTTCTGATCTCATCGGCCACAACGGAAAATCCCTTTCCCGCTTCTCCCGCATGAGCAGCCTCAATAGCAGCGTTCATGGCCAGAAGATTGGTCTGCGTGGAAATATTGTTGATGACACCGATTACTTCGAGCATTTGTGTTGAGAGGGCGGCAACATTATCAATAACCATACCAGTTGATTCGATGTTATTGTCGGTTTGTTCAATAACGGAGATCAGTTCGGGAATTTCCTGTTGCCGATTTTGTGATATTCGGGCAACATTTGCTATGGATGCGGCCATCTCCTCAACGGCGGCCGACGATTGGATGACGGCACCGGCCTGTTGTTCGACCTGGTTGGTCATATCTTGAATATTGGTTCTAATCTGTTCGACGGCGCTACTCGATTCTGAAACCAGCCCGTTTTGCCGTTCTATATGGTGTCCGATTGATTCGGTGTTGGCACGTATTTCCGTAACCGATGCCGATACTTCGTCGGTGGAGGTTCTGAGCGTGGTGTTTACCGCGGAACTGGTATCTGCAGATTCCTTAACGCTGACGATGAGAGATCTGACGGTTGCGAATCCTTCATTGAAATGACGTACCAGTTGACCGAACTCATCCTTTCGGCGGAACTCGGTTTCCAAAGTGAAGGAACCGATGGAAAGATTCTGGGCATACTGCATGACCTGTAGGAGACCCACGTGAATGGTTCTAATTGATAGGAATGCGACTAACGCGCTTATCAATATGATGGCTGCCATCAATAGAAGGGTGAGACGATTAACAAGGCCATTATTGGCTTCGATTGCGACAACGGCTTGATCTAGGCCCGCCGTATGGTCGTCCACCAGATCCCGCATGGTGCGGGAAAGACGTTCGGCCACCGGGTCGAATTCGCCCATCATCGGATTTCCTTTGGAGGGCCCCCCGTTGATGTAGGCATTCGCCATTGCTTTGCCTGTATCGTAAAATGCATCAAGGTCTTGTTTAAAGATGCGGAGGGTTTCGACTGCGGAGTTTTCTTCTTTGGATGCATAGGCTTTGATAAACGTATCGATCCTCTTCTGTGCATCGTTATAGTAGGATTCCGCTTCGTCAAAACCGTCATCATAACCAGGAGCGGCCCTTGTTGCCGATATATCTGTAAGCCATTGTTGAATTTGTATTACGTCTTTCTCAATCGTCAGGAAGCTGAGTGTTTCGGGTAGAATTTCATTTTTTAGATTATGAATTTTCTGACTGTTCATCTGATTACCGCGAAACGTAATGATTTCTATGCCGGCAAACATGAGAATAAGAAGTAAAAAACTTCCAAGCAATTTCCATTTTATCGACTGGATCGAACTATTCATGGCATCTCCTATTACAATTATCTTATTGGAAATAGTGGCGATATTCCATGAAAACTTTTATCTTATCATATAGCTAAGGAGTATTTTTTGAAATACCTAAGAAAGACCAGAATTGTGGCGACGATAGGGCCTGCCTGTGATGATCTTGCAGTACAGAAAGAACTTCTTAAAACAGGAGTAAATGTTGCCAGGTTCAATTTTTCTCATGGTAATCACGAGGAGCAAGCCAAGCGGATAGCCTCGATGAGGCGTGCTTCCGAGGAAACTTCGCTTCCCGTTGCCCTAATGATGGATACGAAGGGACCGGAAATCAGAACTGGGAATGTGAAGGGCGGAGAAGAGTTTGCCTTACACAGCGGTTTTGAAATCGTTTTGACCTCCCGTCAAATTGAGGGGACCAGAGAAGAGCTGTCGGTGAGTTATCAGAATCTTCCTTCCGAGGTAGAGGCCGGGGATCATATTTTTATTGCAGATGGGGTTATCGATTTGGAAGTCCTTGCAGTCTCAGGTCCTGATATTCGTTGTTTGATTCGTAACGGCGGAATGCTTGGCAGCAAGAAAAACGTGAATGTTCCTGGCGTAAAGGTTGGTTTGCCGGCTATCACGGAGAAAGACCGTGAGGACATTCGTTTTGCGGTCGAGTATCAGATGGACTACATTGCAGCCAGTTTTATCAGAAGGCCTGAAGATGTTGAAGAAATTCGCGATATTCTCAAACAATACCATTCTTCTATCCGTATCATTGCAAAGATAGAGAACCAGGAAGGTCTTGATAATATTGATGACATCATTCGGATTTCCGACGGAGTGATGGTTGCAAGAGGGGATCTTGGGGTACAGCTTTCGACGGAACAAATTCCTCTGGCCCAGAAACGGATCATTGGAAAGTGCATGAGGCAAGGGAAGCCCGTTATTACCGCCACTCAGATGCTTGATTCGATGATCCACAATCCGAGCCCTACCAGGGCAGAGCTAACCGATGTTGCAAACGCTATTTTTGACGGAACCGATGCTGTCATGCTTTCTGGTGAGACAGCAGGCGGTGCATTTCCTGTACGGTCGGTTGAAACCATGGGACGCATTGCCGAGGCTGTCGAAACGAGTGATGAATATCGACGGCGGTGCACCCAATGGTTTGAGACTGTACAACGTCCGAAAGATATAGGTCATACTATTGCACGGGCCGCTTATGTTGTTGCATCCGACATTGATGCTTCCGCAATTGTCGCTCCGACGCTTCGGGGAAATACTCCCCGAATTCTGAGCAACTATCGACCGAACCAGCTCATTATTGCCGTCACCACCTCTGAGGAAAGCTATCGTCAGCTTCTTCTGCACTGGGGAATTTTTCCGATTTTATCTGCTCCTGTGAAAGATTCCGAGATGATGATCCAGAATGCCTTGAGGCTTGCACGTGAGCATGGGTATGTGGCCCCTCCTGACCGCGTGGTTACCACGGCGGGGATTCCTCTTAACTCTCCTCAACCCCTCAATACGATCAAGATCCATTTTCTTGGGACGATCCTAAATAGAGGTCATGCCGGTATGGGGGATCGCTGTTCCGGGGCTCTTGTTAAGGCTGAAAATTTTGAACTTGCCCAGCATCGTCTTCGCTGGGATGGAACGGAGATTTTGTTAACCTGCTCCGTAGGAAAAGAGTTTTTCCCCCGACTTTCTTCTTTGCTGGGAATTGTTATAGAGGGGGAGCTTTCTCTGTCTCCCGAGGAGGTTCGAAAGATCGCTCCTAAGATTGTAATCATTGCCGATGTCCCTAACGCCATGGATAATTTTGAGGATGGGCAGCTGGTGACTCTTGATGGCCAGGAAAAGATTATTTACGAGGGCTTTATGTGACGGACAGTAAAAGATTGAGTCCTGTTTATCACCAATATTCGTAACAGTAGAATTTTCTTTCCCCTTTTCCTTGTTGACAGCCTCGGCGGCAAAGATTATTATAAATTCATACTTATTTAGTATGTTTTATACATGGAGGGATACCATGGTAAGCACCGAAGCGGTATGGAAGGCGCTTGAAGACGTCATTGATCCTGAACTGGGCTACTCTGTTGTGGAACTCGGCTTGATATATCGTGTCAAAGTCGAAGGAACGCGAGTGGAGATCGATTTTACCCTTACATCCTTCGGTTGTCCTTTGGCTGATCTTCTTACCGCCGATATCGAAGCGGCTGTTCGATCCTTACATCCTGCTTCAGAGCCTGTTACGGCCCTGGTTTGGGATCCGCCGTGGGGGCCTGAACGGATGAACGAAGAGGCCCGGTTGGACCTTGGGTATCCCGTATAGGCGAAAGGAGGAGAGTGTATGTCTGTTTTAACAATAAAGGGGCTTCACGCCAGTATAGATGGAAAGCCCATTCTCAATGGGGTCGATCTGGTCCTCAAAAGCGGTGAGGTCCATGCCCTTATGGGGCCCAACGGTTCGGGTAAGTCGACTCTGGCGAATGTCATCATGGGAAATCCCCGCTACAGGGTGACCGGAGGTACGATTGATCTGGATGGTACCGATATTTTGGCGCTCCCTGTACATGAACGAGCACGTTTAGGGTTATTTCTTGCCTTTCAATATCCCGTGGAGATCCCCGGCCTCAGCATGGCTAAATTTCTGCGGCGTGCTGCAGAAACACGTCTTTCCCAAGGCCAGAACCTTCGTGTTTCTTCCTTTTTGAAGGATGTGCGTGCCGATATGGAGCGCCTTTCCTTTGATGCGGCTTTTTTGAACCGTTCCCTCAATGACGGATTTTCCGGCGGAGAAAAAAAACGAGCGGAGATTCTCCAGTTGCTTACCCTGGAACCAAAACTGGCTATCTTCGACGAAACCGATTCGGGTTTGGATATCGATGCCATCAAAAGCGTTGCTGCGGGCATCGAACATATGCGGGGACCTGATTTCGGCGCCCTGATTATCACCCATTACCGACGTATCCTGGATTATCTGGCACCGGAGTTTGTTCATGTCCTGTATCAGGGGCGTGTGGTCCTCAGCGGGGGGAATGAGATTGTTCGCGAGCTCGAGGAGCGGGGCTATGACTGGATTAAGGAAGGTTACGGCGAGGCGGGCGGCACACCGCTTGTCACGGAGACGAAAACGTCTCAGGCTGCCCATGTCTGAAACGAACACCATGGAAGCGGTAGCGGGCATAGGTGATGATGCCTACAAATTTGGCTTTCATTCCCCTGAGCACTCCATCATCAAGACAAAAAAAGGACTTTCCGAAGAGGTGGTACGAGAGATTTCGGCTGCCAAAGGAGAGGCTGCCTGGATGCTCGAGTTTCGACTTGCCGCTTTGGAAACTTTTCGCAAGATGCCCATGCCCTGCTGGGGAGCAGACCTCTCGGGAATAGATTTCGACGATTACTACTATTATGCCAAGCCTGTGAATGAGCAAAGCGGCTCTTGGGAAGATCTCCCCCAGGATATCCGTGACACCTACGAACGATTGGGAATCCCGGAGGCGGAGCGCCGATTCTTAGGCGGGGTGGGAGCCCAGTATGATTCCGAGATGGTGTATCACAAGATCCGGAAAGATTTTGAATCAAAGGGCATTCTCTTTATGGATACCGAAACAGGAGAGCGCGAACACGAAGAGCTTTTTCGTAAGTATTTTGCCTCCGTTGTCCCTCCGGCCGACAATAAATTTGCGGCCCTCAACGCTGCCGTCTGGTCCGGCGGTTCCTTTGTCTATGTGCCCAAGGGGGTAAAGGTTGATATCCCCCTTCAGGCTTACTTCCGTATCAATACCAAGAGCCTGGCGCAGTTCGAACGTACTCTGATCGTGGTGGATGAGGGGGCCTTCGTTCACTATATCGAGGGCTGTACCGCACCTATATATGCAAAGGATTCCCTCCATACCGGGGTGGTTGAGATCGTCGCCCTCCCCGGGGCAAGGGTGCGATATTCGACCATACAAAACTGGTCGACCAATGTATACAACTTGGTTACCCAGCGTGCCAAGGCGCATGCGGGAGCCACCGTCGAATGGGTAGATGGTAACATCGGTTCGAAAAGTACCATGAAGTACCCCTGCGTTATCCTTGCGGGAGAAGGGGCCCACGGAGAGGTCCTTTCGATTGCCTTTGCAGGCCGGGGCCAGGAACAGGATGCCGGCGGCAAGATGATACACCTGGCGAATAACACCTCCAGCGTCATCACTTCCAAGTCCATCAGTAAGGATGGCGGAATCTCCAGTTATCGTGGGCTTGTAAAGGTTGCTCCGCATCTGCGTGGTGTGAAAAGTAAGGTTGAGTGTGATGCCCTCATCCTGGATGAGGAATCTACAAGTAATACCTACCCTACAATGGATATTCAGACTGACGATGTACGGATGGAGCATGAGGCAAAGGTGTCGAAAATCTCAGAGGATGAACTTTTCTACCTCCAGAGCCGGGGTATAGATGAGGAAGAGGCCGCCAAAATGATTGTAGCCGGCTTCATAGATCCTCTTGTTCGGGAACTCCCCATGGAATATGCGGTAGAGCTTAATCGTCTCATCGATCTTGAGATGGAAGGAGCGGTAGGATAATGAACGAAAGGACGATGGAGGCTATCCGGCTTTCCTGGCTGAGCGAGCACAAAAACAAAGCGGAGGCTGCCTGGAAGCAGCTCCCCTGGCCGGGAAGAAAGAACCCCCAGTGGAAGAATAGCCCCGTCTCGCTTTTTGAGGCGGAAACCTTTACTACAGAACAGGATTGGGAAGAGCATGCCTGGGATACCGTTGATACCGCTTCTGACCCGCGGGCCACAGCGTCCCGTGCTATTGATGATGACAGCTATGCTGCTGTCCTCCGTCTTGTGGATGGCAAACCCGACTTTGATAAGCAAACCATAGAAAGCCGGGGAATTGAACTCTCTTTTGGAGCGGCCCCCGAGTGGGGAGCCCGTTTTATAGAGGCCTCTGATCTGTCGGACAAACTCCATGCCCGGCTCTTTGCCGAAGCGGCGCCGGTAATGAGCCTCTCGATAGCATCTGACGTGAATCTTGCAGGCCCAATCCTTTTGGATTGGGTGGATGGTCGACACAATTTCTATGCGGCACCGCTCATTTTTCTGAAGATAGGGGAGGCGGCACAGCTTCGCCTTACCCTGTGCTGGCGTAATCCCGACGGCCGAAAAACGCGTCTTTTTCTCTCTCCCGCTCTTTTCGTCGATCTTGGACGAAACGCCCGTCTGGACCTTTTTGAGCTTGAGCACCTTAGTCACAGGGATCGATTCCTCGACTATCCGGTTGCCATTTTGGAAGAGAAGGCGGAACTCCGCTGGAGCCGTGGCATCTTTGGGGTTGGAGTGTCAAAGAGTACAATTCTTGCCCGCCTGGAGGGGCGGGCCTCCCGTTTCGATTTTGCCGCGGCTTATGCATCTCCAGACAAGAGCCATGTTGATATTTCAGTGACACAGCGTCATATTGCGCCTTTTACCTGGTCCCGTTCTCGCCTGGATGCCGTGGCGGATGGAAGCGGCAAGGCTATTTCCCACGGTCTCATTGAGGTGAAGGAGTCCGCTATCGGTACCGATGCCTATCTTTCTACGAAGACTCTGGCCCTTTCTCCACATGCCAAGGCGGTAAGTCTGCCGGAACTTGCGATCAAGACGAATGATCTGACTGCCAGTCATGGTTCCACTGTCGGTACCATCAGCCCCGATGAGCTTTTCTACCTGGCCAGTCGTGGGATCGCGCCATGTGAGGCAAAGACCCTTATCGCCGAAGGTGTCCTCGGCCTTATTCTTGAAAGAACACCTCCCGAGCTGACCGATATCCTGGAATCTCTTATAGAAGATGCACTAAAAAACGAATCGGAGGTTGCTCATGACTAATATAATGCAAACCGGAGCCCGAGGTTTGTTGAAGGGTGCTGCCTTTGATGCTGCCGATGCCAAAGCTCAAGGTATCCGTGAAGATTTCCCCATTTTGACCGCCAGCCTGACTAAGCAGGGGGCTCCTCTGGTCTATCTCGACTCGGCTGCCACTTCACAAAAGCCAGGAGCCGTGATCGATGCGATTGTTGACTACTACGAAAACACAAACGCCAACGTCTACCGTTCCATCCATCGGCTGGGTGAGAAGGCAACAGCGGCCCTGGAGTCGGGAAGGGCCGCTGTTGCCGATTATATTGGCGCTGCATCCAGCCGGGAGATCATCTTTACCCGGGGGACAACGGAATCCTTCAACCTTCTGGCCTCCAGCTTGTGCCGAAGATTTGAAGCCGGGGATGAGATCATCTTAAGCGAAATGGAGCATCACGCGAACATTGTACCCTGGCATATGGCCGCCAAAAACTATGGGGTTGTTCTCAAATTTCTTCCTTTGAACGAGGCCGGCGATCTTGAGCTATCCGATCTGGACCGCCTGTTGAACCCGCGGACCAAGCTGGTCTCTCTTACACACATCTCTAACCTTCTGGGTACGATAAACCCCATAGGTCAGATAGCTCCCTTGGTGCATGCCCGGGGAGCGCTTTTGGCCGTTGATGCGGCCCAATCTCTTCCCCATATGCCCATTGATGTGAAAGCCCTTGGCGCGGATTTCCTGGCATTTTCCGGCCATAAGGCCTTTGCTCCCATGGGAATCGGCTGTCTCTATGGGCGCCAAGAGCTTTTGGAAAGTCTTCCCCCGTGGCAAGGCGGGGGAGAGATGATATCCGCGGTAGGCCTCCACGGTTTTTCCGTCAATGAACTACCCTGGAAATTCGAGGCCGGTACCCCAAATGTGGAAGGGGTGGTAGGACTCGAGGCGGCTCTTGATTATATGCGAAGGCTCGATCCTACATGGATCGATACCTGGACCGCCTCTTTGGCTGCCTATGCAATCGAAAGGCTTGAAGCGATACCGGGGGTGACGGTCCATGGTGCACCCCGCCTTCGAGCTGGGCTCTTTCCCTTTACCCTGGCTGGGGTCCATGCTCACGATTTGGCCGCCTTTCTTGATCGCAGCGGTATCGCCGTGCGTGCCGGAAAGCATTGCGCCCATCCTCTTTCCGACAAACTGGAGCTTCTCTCCAGCTGTCGTGCCAGCTTTCACGCCTATTCCACACGGGCGGATGCGGACGCGCTTATCAAACGCCTAACAGCTGCGGCACGCCGAGGAGTGATAGTATGAGCAGTATAGAAAGCGAGGTCGGCCGCGAGATTATCTACGATCACTATACGCGGCCACGGCATTTTGGTGCCCTCGGCCCTGATGCTGTAATGCTGGAAAATCCTTCATGTGGAGATACCGTACGTCTCAGTATAAGCGGTGGTATTTCTCCCGATGATTCAGAGACTCTGGAATTTCGGTTTGAGGGAAAAGGATGTTCCATCAGTCAATCCTCCACCTCCATGATGGTCGAACTGCTTTCGGGCAAAAGCCGCGGAGAGGCTATTCGCATAACGGAACATGTGCTCTCGGTCTTTCGGGGAGAGCGTGATCCCCATATTTTGGAAGACTTGGGGGATATCTCCGCGCTTGCCGGGATTGCCCGCCTTCCCGTTCGCGTAAAGTGTGCGGCCCTGGCCTGGCAGGGGGCTCTTAAACTTTTGCGGCAGCAAGAGCGAGAGCATTCGGAAGTGGAGCGATAGTCCCCTCTATTAGCGCCTGATACTTTCCCGAAGAATCAAGGCTCCGCCTACAAGCGAGCGGACCGTGGGGCTTCCGGGCGCCTCGATGCGGTTGTGAAGCTGTTTGACGGCTATGCTGGCGATGTCCCGTTTTGATACCTCTATGGTGGAAAGGGGGGGATCGGCCTGGGCCGACTGAGGGAGATTGTCGAAACCCAGCAGCGATACATCTTCTGGAATTCTAAAACCGTGGTCTTTGAGGGCCTTCATGGTGCCAAGGGCCATGATATCGTTGGAACAAATATAGGCTTTATGCGTAAGCTTTTTATGTTCTTCCAGGTAAGCGTTCATATCGCGATACGCTCCGTGAAAGGTTGATTCGACGGAAATAATATCCGGAGTCATGTCCGGATAATACGAAATGCTTTCTTTATACGCGTTTTCACGAATTCTGAAGTTTGAGATATCGGAATAACTAGCGACAAAGCCGATTTCCGGAAACCCGAGCTCTTTTAAATAGATAAAAGCCTTATAGATAGAACTCTTGTTATCCATATCCACAAAATCAAAGGGCAGATATTCGTTGTAGGTATCGATGAAGACTATAGGAATGGTAGTGGTGGAAAAAAGCAGCATGTCATCCCGGTTTAATTCCGTAGCAAGAACGATTGCCCCTGAAATTGATGGTTCCTGCAGTGCGCTGGCGATGATATCGGCTACGGATGTATGGGCAAAGGAAACCACCTCAAGTTTGTAGTCGAGTTCCTGTGCCCCTGAAGTGAGACCATCAAGATAATCGGCGATAAACACATCATGGTCGCGGTTGATGACTTGGCCATGCTTCGCAATTCTTAAGAATTTTATGGTCCGTTGTTGTGATGCTGCACCATGATTTTTATTGTAATCAAAATGGCGTATTGCTTTCAGTACCCGGTCTCTGGTCTCCGGACTGATGTTTCCCTTGTTGTTGAGAACAAGCGAGACTGTTGCACTGGAAACCTCGGCATAATTTGCAATATCTTTCAGTGTTACTTTCACTCCGTATAAGTCCTTTTCCATTTTTTGCTATCTAAGTATATCCGCGGAGTTATATTTTAGCAATAAAATAGTAAAAATTTTACCACCTTTTACTTTGCAAATATTCGTATATAGGCATTTTTCGTGCCGAAAACTACCTAAAAATAAAACTTGACAGCGAAAAAAAAGCATTGTACCCTATGTTAGTAAAACGTTAACTAAACGTTTACCAATATTAGTAGTTAAAGATTTACTAACTGTAAGGGGAAAGTATGAAAAAACTTTATGGTCTTACAACAGCCATGATTACGCCCTACGACAATAAGGGGAAGCTTAATCTCGACATGGTTGGTGAAATGACCCGCTTTCAAATAGAGCGGGGGACGCATTGTCTCTATCCCGGTGGTACGACCGGCGAAATGTACCTTTTATCGGAAGAAGAACGAAAGGCCCTGGCCAAGGCTACCGTTGATGCGGGTAAGGGAAAAGCGAACATTTTTATTCATGTAGGTGCGATGACCCAGGATGAAACCATTCGCCTTGCACAACACGCCAGCGAGATCGGAGCAGACGGTATTGGTGTTGTGACCCCTTCCTATTTTAAGGTTACCGATGGGATGATGGTGAACTATTTTACAACGATTGCAAACAGTGTTCCGAAAGATTTTCCCATCTATCTATACAATATCCCGCAATGTTCGGGAAACGATTTAAAGCCGGACACCATTCGTCAGATCATTGACAAGGCTCCCAATGTGGTGGGCATTAAGTATAGTTTCGCCGATTTTGTCAGGACCATCGAATATGTCGGAATCGCTGAAGATTTTTCCGTAGTCATCGGAGCCGATATTCTTTTCCATTCCGGTCTTGCCATGGGCTGTACCGGAACCGTCTCCGGGGTTGCCTCTGTTTATCCCGAGCCCTTTGTTGCCATCTACGATGCCTTTCTCAAGGGCGACCAGGAAAAGGCCCGGCGGATTCAGAAAAAAGCGGTTGAAATCGCCAACCTGCTGAAGAATGGTTCGAATATGTCCTATTTTAAAACAGCGCTTAAACATCGGGGATATGATGTCGGGGGTATGCGCGCACCTTTGATGGATTTGTCCGATGAAGAACAGCAGCGGCTCGTCGAGCAGCTTAAAGCATGGGAAGACTCGGCTCTCGGCGAGTTTTGATCCCGATAACCTTTTTATTTTACAAGAAGGAGTAAGAACATGAAGAAGAAGATCACTATGGTACTGATCGCTTTGCTGGCGGTCGGTACTCTCTGTTTTGCCAATGGTCAGACCGAAGGCAAGCCTTTTCCTGCCAAGGAAGTAACCATTGTCGTTCCCTATTCTCCAGGTGGCGCTTCCGATACCGTGACCCGGATCATTGCAAAAAATACCGAATCTGCATTGGGCGTTCCCGTAATCGTCACCAATAAGACCGGTGCTTCCGGTTCCATCGGTATGGATTATGTGAGAAAAAGCACACCCGACGGATATACCATCTCCTACATGCCTGTTGAATCCACCATGGTAAGTGCTCTTGGCTATACCGATCTCGCTCCCGCAGATTTTGATTTCGTAGCAGGTGCCATGACCCTTTCCGCCGCCCTTACCGTTCGTGCGGACGCGCCCTGGGACAGTGTCGAGGAGTTCCTTGCATATGCAAAAGCGAACCCCGGCAAGCTGAACATCGGTAACTCAGGCACCGGCTCTATCTGGCACATCGCAGCCGCCTCGATCGAAGAATCGCAAGGCGTTCAATTCAACCACGTTCCTTTTGAAGGTGCGGCTCCTGCCATTGCAGCTCTCCTCGGCGGGCATATCGACGCTTTGACGGTGAGTGATGCAGAGGTGCTTCCCAATGTAAAGAACGGGGACTTTAAAGTCCTTGCCGTAATGGGAAACGAACGATCCACTACACTTTCCGAGGTTCCCACCCTCAAAGAGCTGGGAATCGATGTTGCCGTATTCGGCTGGGGTGGGTTTGCCGTTCCCAAAGGAACTCCCGATGATGTCAAGGCAATTCTCGGTGCCGCTTTTAAGGTTGGTATTGGATCTGCTGATTTTGCCCAGCTGTGTAAAGAACGAGGTTTTACCCAGAAATATATGACCGGCAAGGAAATTCAGGAATTCGCACAGGAACAGTATGAATACTATTCCAAACTGATCCCCAAACTGGGAATTCATTAAGATCGAAAGATTTGGTTGGGAGGCGGGCCGAAAAGCCTGCCTCCTCTTCCATAGCGAAGGGAGTTTTATATGCTGTATGGAGATCTTGTCTTCGGGGCCGTATCTCTGGGCTTAAGCGTTTGGTTTTTCATTATGAGTCTCGGTTTTAAGTCGGGTTCCCCACTCAATGGCGTTCCCGGTGCCGGTTTCTTCCCCGGAGTTATTTCTATCCTCATTGCCCTTGTTTCAATTGTTTTGATGGTGCAGGGGTTTCGACAAAAACGACACTATTTTCAACCGATCAAATCGATAAAGGAGATGCAGGCAAACACCAGAACCCTTTTTCTTACTGTAACTTCTTTGGTGATTTTTATGCTTCTCTGGAAGTTTGTGCATTTTTTTATTGCCATTGGGGCCTTTATTTTTTTCCTCAATATACTGTTTCGCCAAAAGCTTCTTGTCAACATCATCTACACGGTGGTCAGCATCACATTTATCTATTTGACGTTCGGAAAAATTTTTCACGTTATGTTCTGATCAGGAACGGAAGGTTATTTGTATGGGTATATGGTTACACGTGCTGCAATCGCTTCTCAACCCCGGAGTGCTTCTCTATTTGCTGTTCGGGGTGGTAATCGGGAGTTTTCTCGGGGGGCTTCCGGGCTTAACTGCAACCATGGGGATTGCGATTCTTACCCCGATTACATTTTGGTTTAGCCCGGAGAAGGGCTTCGCAATGCTTATCGGGGTCTGGAATTCGGCCATCTGGGCCGGAGGGCTTACCGCGATATTGGTCAATACCCCGGGAACTCCGGCATCGATTGCCACCACCTTTGATGGTTTTGCCCTGACGCAGCAGGGGAAGGCGAAGCTTGCTTTGCAGATCAATACGGTTTTCTCTGTGTTCGGCGGGCTCTTCAGTACGCTGATTTTGATTGTTGCGGCCTTTCCCCTTGCTAAACTGGCCATCAAGTTTGGACCGGCCGAATACTTTATGCTGGGGCTTTTCGGTCTTACCATGATGATTTCGGTTTCGGGGAACTCCTTAACAAAAGGAGCCTTGATGGGCTTTGCCGGACTACTGGTTTCGACCGTCGGCCTTGACCCCATCCTGGCAGCAAAGCGCTTTACATTCGGCATTACCGATTTGCTGATGGGCGTTTCGTTCATCCCCGTGATGATCGGTATGTTTGGTGTGGGTGAAGTGCTGTATCAGATTTCTGTTTCCAAAAGCGATGATTTTATCGAACGGGATGAGAACGCTTCTGGCAAGCCTATCGATTTTGGAGGAGAACGTTTAAGTCTGAAGATGATCTGGGAGATGGGGCCGCTTGCTTTTCTGATGGCGGCGGTTGCCACGGTCGTTGGTGCTATTCCAGCTGCGGGAGGCGACATTGCATCTATCATTTGCTGGGGACAGGCAAAACGCTTATCCCGGCATCCGGAAAAATATGGTAAGGGATCGGAAGAGGGACTTGCCACAAGTTGTATTGCCAACAACGGCGTTCTTGGTGGCGCCCTGACGACCATGTTGACCCTTGGTATTCCGGGAGATGCTGCAACCGCTATCATGATTGGTTCGCTCATGATGTATGGAATGCAGCCCGGACCGCGAATGTTCGTGGAGAGCAAGGAGTTCGTTATCACCATCATGCTGCTGATGATTTTTGCCAATATCATCATATTGATGTATGGACTGCTTACCACCAAGGCATCGATCAAGCTTTTATCGGTGAAAAAACAGTTTATCTGGGTGACGGTTCTGATTCTTTGTATTGTCGGCTCCTTTGCCTTGAATAATTCGATGTTTGATGTCGTAGTCATGCTGATTGCGGGTTTTCTCGGGTTTTTTATGAAGCGGATGGATTATGCGCCGGGGCCCTTTATTCTTGGGCTGCTGCTCGGGAAAATTATCGAATCGAATTTGCGTCGGGCGCTCTCGCTGACTCAGGGAAGCTACAGTTTCCTTCTGACTCATCCCATCGTCATTGTTCTTGAGGTATTGATCATACTTGCACTGATTGGGCCTCTCGTAAAAAAACTGCGCAATGGCCGAAAAGCTGTTGCCTGAAAACATCTTTGCTGGAAGAGGAGAATTATGAAGAAATTTCTTAACGCCCCTGAGTCTTTTGTTGATGAAATGCTTGAGGGAATTATGGCTGCTCATCCTGATCAGATGAGCTATGTGAATGATGATATCCGCTGTGTTGTGAGAAAAGATCTTTCAAAGAAGAAGGTTGCTCTTGCTTCAGGCGGGGGCTCCGGTCATCTTCCCACCTTTATGGGCTATGTAGGAGAAGGGATGCTCGACGGCTGTCCCGTCGGCGGGGTATTTCAATCCCCCAGTTCCGACCAGATGTATGAAGTAACCAAGGCTATAGATCGCGGTGCCGGGGTTTTGTATATCTACGGAAACTACAGCGGGGACATCATCAATTTCGACATGGCCGCCGAACTTGCCGACTTCGACGATATTCGTGTCGAGACGGTGGTGGCCGCCGATGATGTTGCCTCCGCTCCGAAAAACGAAACCGAGAAGCGTCGGGGGGTCGCCGGGATCTTTTATCTTTTTAAAATCGCCGGGGCCGCGGCGGAGGCGGGAATGGACCTGGATGAGGTAAAGCGGATTGCCGAAAAGGTGAACGGCCGGGTTGCAACCATGGGCGTTGCCCTTTCACCCTGTATCATCCCCGATGTGGGGAAGCCCTCTTTTACTATCGGTGACGATGAAATGGAGATCGGTATGGGCATTCATGGGGAACCGGGAATCAGGCGGGGAAAGCTTCGCAGTGCCGATGAAGTCGTCGATGAAATTCTTCCGAAGCTTATCGATGATCTTTCTCCCGAATCCGGCAGTGAGGTATCGATCCTCGTCAACGGACTCGGCGCCACCCCGAAAGAGGAGCTTTATATCATCTACCGACGTATCGCTCAGGTGTTGAAGGAACGGGGATTGAAGCCGGTAAAGATTTATTGCGGCGAGTTTGCCACATCCATGGAGATGGCCGGTTTTTCCATCTCTATGATTTGTCTTGATGATGAACTGAAAAAATTCCTTGCCGCAGCAGCCTGTACGCCTTTCTTTGAGCAGCGAAAACTGGAGTTGTAGCCATGGCTGAACGAACGAAAGAACGTGCGGCTGTGGATACCGTGCTTGCCTCGATATCGGGGATCATGTCCGAAAATCGTGAATTTCTGATCAAGATAGACGGGGTGATCGGCGACGGAGACCTCGGCATCACCATGGATAAAGCCTTTTCTGCTGCGGCAGGAGGGGTAGTCTCCCTCGATGAACCTCAGGTTTCGAAGGCCTTGATCGCGGCAGGAAAGATCATGGCAAAGAATGCTCCCTCGACCATGGGAACCTTAATGGCTACCGGTTTTATGTATGGTGGTAAGGCCCTGGGCGAGGAAGAGATACTCAGCGCCGGAGGTCTGTACATCTTTTTTAAGGGCTTTCTTGAAGGGGTGGAAAAACGCGGAAAGGCAAAGCCCGGAGAAAAGACTCTTCTCGATGTTTTGGACCCAGTGGTCCGTGCTTTGGAGGCAAAACAGAAGGCCGACCTTTCAGATGCCCTTGATGCTGCAATGAAGGCGGCCGAGGAAGGTTTAAAGGCCACCGAACTGATGGTTTCCCAACACGGCAAGGCCGCCATTTACCGGGAACAAACGCTTGGAAAACAGGACCCCGGAGCAACGGCGATGCTCTTCGTCGTAAAGGGATTCCGGGAGGCGCTTACAACTCTGTAGCCTGGGTACAGCCTGGGAGAAATAGGTATGTTCCGTATTGTGTGGGAATTACGGACGCTAATTATGCCGCCTGATATGAGGGCGGCTTTTTTTATTCAGATTGATATTTTTGTATCTTCAGTCACAAATGCTTTTGGGATGTGTCTAAATAATTGAAATCAATCAAATATATAGGAGTAGGTAGTGATGAAGATTCTGACTATTCTGGGCAGTCCGAAAAAAAACGGTAAAACAGCTTTTGTGCTGGATCTTTTTGAAGAAAAAATCAGGCAAAAAGGAATCTCAGTAAAAAGAATTAATATAATCGATTACAATATCGGCGGATGCAAGGGATGTATGGCTTGTGTACAAAAAAAGAATGAGCCGGGCTGTATCCAGAAAGATGATGTACCGGCTCTCTTTAAAGAACTGATACGTGCTGATATGATAATGTATGCTTCACCACTTTACGGATGGGATGTAAGCAGTCAAATGAAAACCTTTTTTGACAGACATTTCTGTCTTGTAAAAGATTATAAAACCCCTGAACATGTTTCTTTGCTTGAAAATAAAGATATTCTTACGCTTACGACCTGTATGGGAGAAAAAGTTGGGAACACAGATCTGGTATCTATTTTCTACGATAGGTTCGCAGGCATGCTTGGTTGCCGAAGCCTTAAACAATTTGTAGTTACTCAGTCGTTTAATCCTGATTTCTCTGAAAGAGCAGAAGAAGTTGCTCAGAGAATGGCTAATGAAATTATCTGAATGCATAACGGCGGCCAAGGCGGGAAGTTATTCCGCTTTGGAGGCCCTTATAAAGCACAACCAGGATTATTTATATAATCTTGTTGTACGTTTTTTGGGAAACTCTCTGGATGCGGAAGATGCTGTTCAGGAGATCTTGATCAAAATGATTACAAGGCTTTCCTCATTTAGAGGCGAGAGTAGTTTCAGGACATGGTTGTACCGAATCACGGTTAACCATATCCTGAATATGAAGCGTTCTAAACATGAAGAAGTTTTTACTTCATTTGAAGACCACAAGTTTTTTATCGAAAATCTGCCGGATGACTCTTTAAATGGACTCTTTGCGTATTCAGAAGAAAAACAGCAGCGCATGACAGAAGAAACAAAAATACAATGTCAGATGGGGATGTTGCTTTGTCTGGAACGGGAAAATCGAATTATCTTTATCCTGGGTGCCGTTATGGGAATTGATTCCCTCACCGGATCGGCGGTTATGGACATAACACCGGAAACTTTTCGGAAACGGCTCTCACGTTCCAGGAAACAGCTATCAAACTACATGAACGGGAATTGTAGTTTGATTAATACCAACGGCGTTTGTAGCTGCAGAAAGAAAACCAATATTCTTATACAAAAAGGATATGTTAATCCTGAAAACCGTATGTTTTACACTACTCATCTTGAAAAAGTTATGGAACATGTAAAAAGCTATTCTCAATATGCAGACGATATGCTTGAGAAAAGGGTCGACGATTCTTTTCGGGAACATCCCTGGCTAAGCCTTCCGGCTTCTATCGTTCCGCTTAAAGATATCATACAGAACATGGAGGTTTCCTGGGATAAATCAAAGCTTCTATAGAGATACTAAATTTACCAAACAAATGGAATTAATCGATATTTCGTGGTTTGAGAATATTCTTTAACTACTGTCCGGAATCGTGGTGAAAAATGAATAAAATCTCCTTTTCTCGTAGTTACTTATAGTAAGAACTACCAGAAAAAGGAGTGTTCCCATGTTCCATCCCCCCTTCTGCCCCAATCCCCATTGCCTCAACCACTTCTCTCCAAAAGGCCAATGGTTCTTTAGAACAGGCTCCTACTCCACCAAAACCTCCCCCCGCATCCAAAAGTTCAAATGCAAAACCTGCCACCTCTCCTTCTCCACCCGCACCTTCAG